>DASWOP010000236.1:0-8410 GCA_036404255.1 Acidobacteriaceae bacterium
GTCATGCCGCCAGCAGTGGCGCGGATTTCCGGGTCTTTGCCGACGTTGCCGAGTAGAAGAACTTTGTTGACACCTTTTGCCATTGCGCTTGTCTCCGTAGATGTGACGTAGGGGGAAGAATAGCAGAGCCACGGTGGAAAAAGAGGGTTGAAATGATTTCCATTTTGCCAGATACCCCCTCCCCCCAGACGAAATGCTAAATATCCTGTTTACAAGTACTTAGCGGAAGGGCTATTCGCTAAATATTTGCAAACAGGATATTTACGGGTAAATATTTGAAATGATTGAAGTTATAAGGAAGTGACGAGGCCTATCTTTGACTCCTGCTTTAATTGTAGCGATTTTGGAGAGGAACTACGCCAAAATTTGGCGGTTTTTGTGCGAATGTGAGGGCAAATAGAGGTGAACGCACCGTAAAGGTGTGGATGCATCGTGGATGAGCCGTGGATGGAGCATGGATACGTTCTGGATGGAGCGTGGATGAGTGCAGGGACCATGAGGGCGGCAGGGCAGTTGCGCTATGCGATGATGGCGGGCTAGTTTTTGGCGGCGAGCCGTTGGGACTGACGAAGCAGGCGGTCGAGATCGGGGCGGCGATACAGTATTCCGCTCTCGACGACGGCGGAGATGCGCTGGGTATTCTCGACCTGCTGCAAGGGGCTTCCACCACACAATCGCAAAGTGCCGCGATGCTTTGTTCGGAATGACGGCAGTTTTGGGAGTGGTAGAAAAACAGATTTCAAGCGCGTCTATTTTTCGGCGGTTTGATCTGGCAGTTCCGCTCGGAGCTCTACTTTGTGCTGGATCTGCTCTTCGGACAGGATGGGTGCGAAGTCTTCCATCTCAAAGACCTGACGGATTTCGATCTCGGATTCGCCAGCGTGGGGGTTGGGGCAGCGCTTGACCCACTCGATGGCCTCTTCGAGGGACTTGACCTGCCAGAGCCAGAAGCCGGCGACGAGTTCCTTGGATTCGGTGAAGGGGCCGCCAACGACGGTACGAGACTTGCCGGAGAATTTGACGCGTGCTCCTTTGGCGCTGGGATGGAGGCCATCGAGGGCGAGCAGGATGTCCTACTCATCACGCGATGAGGCTGCGTGATGAATGGGGCTCTGAGCTGATGGTGGGTTACGATGTATGGGCCAGTCGCCAGCGGCTAGCACGGCACGCCTAGACGACGAGACAAGGACACTCTAAGCCCGCGTCAATCCTGATAATGAGAAGTCAATGCGAATTGTTACCTGGAATTGCCAGATGGGATTTGACAAGAAGATGGGCGCATTGCTTTCACTTAATCCTGATGTAGCGGTCGTGCCAGAATGTTCAGAAAAATCGGCTGTCGCCTTCCGGCAGCACGGATATGAAACGCAGTGGTTTGGCTCGAATCCCTTCAAGGGGTTAGGAGTGTTTTGTCGAAAGGGATGGTCGATTCGAGCGTTACCACAACCACGGCAAAAGTGGATTGTGCCCGTCGAGGTCGATGCCCCTACACCGTTCACTTTGATTGCGGTCTGGGCTTGCCGGTCGGGAATTAAGGGAGCAGACGACTATATTGGGCAGCTTTACCAAGCCCTGATGTCTTATCCCGAATGGTTCGACGGGAGATCAGTTGTCCTCGCGGGCGATCTGAACAGCAACAAGAGGTGGGATCCCGAACGGCTAGTCGGGAATCACTCAGAGGTGGTCAAGATTCTGTCTGAACGTGGCCTGGTTAGTGGGTATCACGAATTCACAGGCCAAACGCAAGGCGCGGAAACTCGCCCCACAAGCTATCTTTATCGTCACGCACATAGGCCGTATCACATCGATTACATATTCATTCCCCGAGAATGGGCAGCTCGCCTCAAGACGGTCGATGTCGGGGAATATGAGCAATGGTCGAAACTAAGCGACCATTGCCCTGTGACAGTTGAGATATGAGGGGGGGCCATACCCAACTCTCGGCGATCCAGTCTAACTCGCCACCCGATCTGGTGATGCGTTTGGATGAATAAGTCCCGCCTGCAGAATGCTAAACAAATTGGTGCAGCGGAAGCTTGAGGGTGTATGGGTGATGTGGGGAGCGTCTGGATTCTTCGGCTTCGCTCAGAATGACTCGGTTTGAGAGTGGTGGTGGGGAAAGATTTGCGCGCGTCGCGCGGCCCTCGCTTTGCGAGGCTATCCCACATCTCCGCGATAAAACTGCGTAGATATGGGGCACCCAGATTTGTGGAGTGGTTGACTTTTGCTAGGGGCGGTGGCCGATCCATTTGGCGAGGCCCAGGCCGAGGAGGAGGGTGCCGAAGGGGAGGCAGCCGAGGGCGATCATCAGGGTGAGCCAGCCGAGGTTGGTGTGGGGGCCCTGGCGACCGATGCCGCCCAGAACCGTCGCCGTGAGCAGGGCAGAGAGCAGGCCGACCGCGAGGATGCTGCCGCCGGAACGGAGCAGAGTGAGGATGTCTGCTGGCAGAGGCTTTGCCTTGGGGGCAGGGGTGTCCATTAGCGGCAGGCCGCCTGCATGAGGTACACGATCACTCCGGTTACGGAGACGTAGAGCCAGATGGGGAAGGTCCACCTGGCGAGCTTGCGGTGGGCGGGGAAGCGACCGGTGAGAGCGAAGAAGAAGGTGATCAGGATCATGGGCAGGGCCAGGACCGAGAGGATGATGTGCGAGGTGAGGATGGGCCAGTAGACGGGCCACCAGGAGTTCAGACGGTCGAATTTAGTCTCGCCGTGCAGGGTGAAGTTGGTGAGGTAGGAGACCAGAAAGATGGACGAGAAGAAGAAGGCCGCGAACATGGAGGAGCGGTGCTGCTTGATGGCATCGCGGACGATGTAGAAGAGGCCGAAGAGAAGTGCGATGCCGGCCAGTGCGTTGAGCGCGGCGTTGGTGGCGGGAAGGAAGAGCAGGTGGGTGCCGTTGACGTCTACCGGGGCGTGGAAGTAGACCAGCCAGCAGATGAAGGCACTGGCGGCGGCACTGATGGCGATGATGGCGGCGATGATGCTGGGCGGCGTGCGCAGGGGCTCGGTGGGGCCGGAGATACGGGAGGGTTTCATGGGAGAAGCAGTATCCTTCCTTTTGCATTGGCCATCATGGCTGCAAGAAGAAGCGGCAGGTAGATGACGCTGGCCCGGAGCAGAGTGCGCGCGATGGTGAGCGACTCTGCCGGTGGGGCGGTGGTGATGCGGGCGAAGCGAATGGTGTAGTAGAGGTAAGCCGCGCTGAGCAGGACGGCGGCCACGGCGTAGGGCCATCCGGTCATGTGCAGGTAGAACGGCGTGAGGCTGACGGGGATCATGAGGACGGCGTAGGCCAGGGCTTCGATGACGGTGGAGCGGCCGTCGGGCTCGGTGACGGGAAGGACTTTGATGCCGGCGCGGCCGTACTCTTCGCGGTGCATCCAGCCGATGGCCATGAAGTGAGGGAACTGCCAGACGAAGAGGATGGCGAAGAGCGCGACGGCGGGCCACTCGATCATGCCGCGGGCGGCTGTCCAGCCGAGGAGCGGAGGCATGGCTCCGGGGAATGCTCCGAAGAAGGTGGCCAGCGTGGTGATGCGCTTGAGCGGTGTGTAGATGGCCACGTAGAAGATGGCGGTGAGCAGGGTGAGCAGGCCGGTGAGGGGATTCATCATGGCGAGCCAGAAGGAGCCGAGAAAGATGGTGGCGAAGCCCATGAAGAGGCCGTGGGCGAGGCTGAAGCGGCCGGCGGCGAGGGGGCGGTTCATGGTGCGGTGCATCAGCCGGTCGATGCGGCGCTCGAGGACCTGGTTGAGCGCGCTGGCTCCGCTGGAGACGATGGCGATGCCGCTGATGGCGTGGATGAGGCCGAAGTTGAAGGTGCTGATGCCGGAACGCATTTCGCCGAGACAGAAGCCGGCGGCTCCGGTGATGACGATCATGGTGGTGACGCGGACCTTGAAGAGTTCGAGGTAATCGGCGAGGAGCGAGGTGTGCGGAGCGTCGTCTGCAGGGGGGGCCGCGGGGCTGACTGGAGCGTCGATCTGGGGGTGGAGGACGGGCATGGCGGGGACCTGCGCGCGTGGGACTGCTCGCAGGAGTTCAGGATAACAGTCCGGCGGGGAGGGCGTGAAGGCGTTGAGAATGCTGAGGCAAAAGCTGCTGACGGCGGCGGGATGGAATGGGTTCGCAGGATCATCTGCGAGCCCATTTTGCTTAAATGGGCAGAGTCCGGTATAACTAGGACTAAATAAGTCTGATATGGACTCCCCGAGCGTCGAGCTGCCGGTTTAATCGTATTTTACGCCCTGCACTCCGCTCATAACAGTCGCCGAGAAAGAAGTGCTGCAGCGCTTTCATCTCAGGCGAAGAGAAAAGAAGGGTTTCGATCATGTGGGTTCGTTCGGTTTCAGCTGCTGTGGTTCTTACTGGGGTGCTGGGCTTTGCGCAGGATGGGCGCGCATTGCCGGCGGATGGGCAGGCGATTGCCGCCTGCGCTGTGAATATGTCGCAGGCCGCGACGGTCATTCAGGTTGAGGTGAAGGATGAGAGCGGGGCGGCCATTCCGCAGGCTTCTGTGGTGGCGAAGTGCGGGCGGGATGTGGCGACGTCACAGAGCGATGGGAAGGGAATTGCGACGTTCCGGCTTCGCCCGGGACAGTACCGGATCGAAGTGCAGGCGACGGGGTTCAGCTCGCTGACACAGGCGGCGATGCTGCCGCAGGCCGGTGGGCCGCTGGCGCTGACGCTGCATGTGGGGTCGGCGACGGACGTGGTGAATGTGACGGCGGACATGGGCTTTGTGCCGTTTGCCTCTAATGCGGGATCGAAGACGAATGCGCTTCTGATCGAGGTGCCGCAGTCGATCTCCATCATCAACCAGAAGGAGATGGAGTCGCGGAACGTTATTACGATGAACGAGGCGCTGCGCTATACGGCGGGCGTGCAGGCGGATGAGTATGGCGTGGAGCCGCGGTTTGACTGGCTGAAGATACGCGGCTTTGCGGCGGAGACGTTTGGCGTCTTCCGCGATGGCATGCGCTTCAACTCGCTTTCGGGAAAGCTGGATCCGTTTGAGTTGGAGAGCGTGGAGGTGCTGAAGGGACCGAGTTCGGTGCTCTACGGCGAGGTGCCTCCGGGTGGGCTGATTAACCAGGTCACCAAGCGGCCGCCGGCAGAGGCTTACCGTGAGATCGGAGTGCAGTTTGGCGCGTATGACCGTCGCCAGGGACAGATCGATTTTGGCGGGCCGATCGACCGTGAGCACGTGTGGCGCTACAGGCTGCTTGGGCTGGTGCGGAACAGTGGCAGCCAGACGAACTACACACCGGACAATCGCAGGCTGGTGGCGCCTTCGCTGACGTACCATCCAAGCGACCGCACGAACCTGACGGTGCTGGCGGATTATCAGCATGACGGGACGCGGTGGAGCCAGTTTCTGCCGTCTTCAGGCACGCTGTATGACAACAATCCCAATGGGATTATTCCGGTGAGCACGTTTGTGGGCGAGCCGGGATGGGAGCATGTGAAGCGCGAGCAGTATTCGGGCGGCTATACGGGCGACCATCTTTTCACGGACGGATGGAACGTCCACTCGAACTATCGCTACCAGTACATCAATGCCGACGCGACCACGATCTATGGGAATGGCTTTGATGGAACGAGCACGACGGATGTTCTGCGTACGGCTTACACCCTGCCGCGGTGGAACCGCATGCACACGGTGGATACGCGTGGACTGCGGCGCTTCAGCACGGGCAAGTGGGAGCAGACGGTGCTCTTCGGCTACGATTACGCGCACATCGACATCAAGAGCAAGCAGGCTTTTGCTTCGGTGGCGGATATCAATATCTATCACCCGGTCTATGGGGTGACGGTGATTCCGGCGCTGTTTGAGTACCAGAACAATGAGTCGCTGTTGCAGCAGCATGGGCTGTATGCGCAGGACCAGATCAAGTACCGCGACCACCTGGTGTTTACGCTGGGCGGACGCATGGATTTTGCGAAGAACGGCATCGCGGATTTCATTACGGCTACCAATAACTTTACGCACAGCGATCAGCGGTTTACGGGGCGCGTGGGTGTGAGCTATCTGACGGACATTGGGATTGCTCCGTACTTTGCTTACTCCACCAGCTTTCTGCCGAATGCGGGATCGTATGTGTATGACCCGGCGACGCAACAATCGACCACACCAGCCAAGCCGAGCGATGCGCGGCAGGTGGAGGGCGGCGTGAAGATCCAACCGAAGACGTGGAACAGCTTCATCACGGCGTCGGTCTTCCAGATCAATCAGACGAATGTACCGGTGTCGTTTGTGGATGCGCTGAATCAGCCGCAGACGAACCAGAGCGGCGAGGTGCGTGCACGCGGGTTCGAACTGGAGGGTGTTGCGAGCCTGACGCATGGTGTGAATCTGCACGGAAGCTACACGCTGACGGCGACCAATACGGTGAGCGATACGACCGCGAACAATGTGGGTAAGTGGCTGCCGCAGACTCCGCGGAACCAGGTCGCGTTTCTGACGGACTATACGGTTCCGGGCGGGAAGCTGGGCGGGTTGGGAGGAAACTTCGGCGTGCGCTTTACCGGTACGAATGCGGCGGACAGTGCGAACAGTTTCTTCGTTCCAAACTACACGCTGCTGGATGGTGCTCTGCGCTTCAACTACCGGCATACGCTGTTTACCGTGAATGCAACGAACCTGGCAAACACGCGTTATGTGGCGACGTGCAGCGGTGCGAACTACTGCTACTACGGCTTTGCGCGTAATGTGATTGGATCGGCGCTGTACCGCTTCTAATCCATTATGTTCAGAACGCTGCTTCACCATCCACGCAAGATCCGGCTGCGCAGGGCGCTCTTCCAGATTCATCTCTGGGTGGGCGTCCTGCTGTCGGTTTATATCGCGGTGATCGGGCTGAGCGGATCGGTGATCGTGTTTGAGGAGGAGTACAGGCACGCTGCGCTGCGGGGATACCAGTATGATCCGGCGCAGGTAGCTCCGCTGGCCGATGTGCTGGAGCGTGCGCGGGCGGCTGCATTGCCGGGCGAGAGCGTGTATTACGTGATGGCACCGTCGAAGGCGGTGCCGGTCTACTCCATCTATCTGCATGGTGGAACGCGCGGGCGGCGCATGCTGATGGCGGAGGCTACGAGCGGCGCGCTCGCGGCAGAGCAGCGGCGGACGTTCATGGATTGGATGAAGGACCTGCATGTGTATCTGCTGATGGGCGAGCGCGGGTTCATCATCAACTGCATTGCGGGGATGGGGTTGCTGGTGCTGGCGCTGACGGGCGCGGTGCTTTGGTGGCCGGGAGTCCGGCTGTGGATGCGCGGCTTCGTGATTTCGCTGCGGCATGGATGGAAACGCATCAACCTGAATACGCACTATGCGGTGGGGATATGGACGCTGTTCATCGTGAGTTGGTGGGGGATGACGGCGATCTATTTTTTGCTGCCTGCGAAGACGGCGGCGGTAGTAAATCGCATTTCGCGGATCGAGGGGATGCGGGCGCCTGTGGCTGTGCCGGACGCGGGCTTTAATTCATTGGCTGATGTCGGAGCGATGCTGCGAGAGGCACAGAGGCTCGTGCCGCAGGGGACGCTTTCTGGCGTGGGGCTGCCGGAGGTGGCGGGGAAGCCGGTGACGGTGTACGTCGACACGGGGAGGCCGGGGGACTTTTCGCATCGCGATATCAATACGTTTGATGGGCACACGGGGCGGCTGCTGACGGTGTGGCACTATGGCGTGAATCGCACGGCGGGCGACTGGTTTTTGTGGCTGATGCAGCCGCTGCATTTCGGCACGGCGTGGGGGCTGGCGGTGAAGATTGTATGGGCGCTGCTGGGGCTGAGTCTGCCGGTGCTGAGTGTTACGGGGTTGGTTATGTATTGGAACCGGTATCTGGGGAAGCGGTGGGCGGTGGTGAGGGCGGTTCGTAGATAGAAATGGTAAGACCCGGGGCTAAAGCCCCTTCCTTTTGCTGTGTCTGTTTCCGTGGGGCTAAAGCCCCACTCCCCCCGGCTAAAGCCGGGGGCTTAATCCGAAAGGCAACTTGGGTGATCCAGGCAATCTAGGTGTTCAGGGAATCTGGGTGTTCAGTCAATCTGGAGTAATCCAGTCAATCCAGGTTGATTCAGATCGTCAGATGGATGTTAACACTTGAAACTCAGTTGATCTTAAAACTTGAAACAAAGATGCTCTAGCTGTTTAGTCCCAGGGGTGGACGACCATGTATTCGTCCATGAGGACGGCGACGAGGGCGGCGGTGGGGACGGCGACGAGGGCACCTACGATGCCGGCGAGGGTGCTGCCGCAGAGCAAGGCGACGATGACGGCGAGGCCCATCAGGTTCACGCTGGAACGCATGATGCGCGGGGTGAGGTAGGCGTTCTCCACCTGGAAGTAGATGGCGTAGAAGATGAAGACGCCGGTCATCTTGGTCCAGGAATCGAGCGCGGCGAT
>DASWOP010000237.1:0-2758 GCA_036404255.1 Acidobacteriaceae bacterium
TTGGCCTCACTGGCTGCGGGTATCATGCCGCGGGGTCGGCTACGCATGTGCCGCTGAATGTGCGGACGCTGGCGGTGCCGATTTTTGCCAATAAAACGCAGGCGTACCAGACGGAGATTGCGTTTACCGGGGCCGTGGTGCATGAACTGAATGTGCGCACGAAGTATTTGGTTACGACGAAGGATCATGCGGACGCAGATGCGACGCTGCGGGGAACTATCCTGAGCCAGACCATTGCGCCGTTGACCTACGACACGGCGGCGGGACAATCGTCCAGCTACCTGGTGACGGTGGTGGCGTCGGTTTCGCTGGTGGGACGCGACGGGCATGTGCTCTACCAGAACAGCAATCTCATGTTCCGACAGCAGTACCAGTCCACGCAGGACGTGGCTTCATTTATCCAGGAAGATTCCCCCGCCGTGAATCGCATGGCAAAAGATTTCGCAGGAGCCGTGGTGAGCGATATGCTGGAGTCGTTCTGATGAGTTCACTCAAAAGCTTTGCTTCCACTGAACGGTTCCTCGCGGAGTTGAATACCGACGCGATGCGGGCGGGGTACGTTCTGCTGGGCGATGAGATGTTTTTGTACGAGCGCTGCCGCCAGGGCGTGCTGAAGCAGTTTGTGGACCCGGCGACACGCGACTTCTGCCTGCACGATATGGACCTGGGGGAGACCAGCATCTTTGAGGTGCTGGATATCGCACAGACTCCGTCGCTGATGGCTCCCTACCAAGTGATTTTCGTTCGCAGCCTGAAGAACCTGTATACGCGGGGCGCGAAGAAGGAAGAGTTTGCGGCGATCAACGCTTATTTCAAGTCGCCGAATCCGCAGGCGCTGATTTTGTTTGTGGCGGACCACATCCGCATTCCGACCGACCTGCGCAAGATGGATATGCAGGACAAGGACCGGTATGAGCGCATCCGGGAGACGATGGGCGATGCGTGCGGCATGGTGGAGTTGGCGCGGGTGAACGAAACGGACGCCATGAAGTGGGCGGTGGAGACTGCGGCGGCGGCCGAGATCAAGCTGGAGCCGGATGCGGCGCGCGAGCTGGTGGATGCGCTGGGCGCGGACATGATGATGCTTGGGTCTGAGATGGAGAAGCTGCTGCTGTATGTCTCTGGCAAGGGCAGGATCACGCTGGGCGATGTGGAGACGATGGTGCTGGCGGCCAAGCAGCGTTCGCTGTACGAGTTGACGGATGCTATCTCGCAACGCGACCGGGCGAGGGCGCTGGCGCTGCTGGATGGGCTGCTGAACGCTTCTGACGGCGGGGAAGACGCGGCCATTGGGCACCTGTACATGCTGGCGCGGACGTTCCGCCAGATGCTGATTATCCTGGAGAAGAATGTGCGGGATTCGCGGGCGATCTGGCAGGCGCTGTGGCAGGGGTTTCGCATGCCGCCGTTTGCGGCGGAGGACCTGATCAAGCAGGCGAGACGGTACAAGAGCCGCCGCGATCTGACGCGTGCGTTGCGGCTGATTGCGCGGGCGGATGTGGAGATTCGGTCGAATCCGCCGGATAAACGGCTGGTGCTGGAGCGGCTGGTGATTGAACTGGCCAGCGAGCCGAAGGCTTCCATTCTGGATGGCTGGAGCCAGATGACGATGGCGCTTTAGAGCGTTTGTCTGGATGGAATGAGATTGCGGCGCCATTTAAAAGCAGATTCCGCGCGCTTCGCTTCGGAATGACAAATAAAATTTTGCTTCAGAATGACAAATAAAAAGGGTTTAGCTAATACCAGACACCAACAGAAGATTTGCTCTAGTCCTTCGGCTATGCACCTGCTTTTCTTTCACGAACGTCTGTAGAGTTAACGGCATGATCTTCCGATTCCATCCTCGTGTGCGCTGCGGATTGTTGTGGCGTGTGGCGCTCTGCATTGTGCTGGGGTGTGTGGTGCAGCCTGCATGGGCGCAGAAGGGGAAGCAGAAGGTTGCAGCGCCTCCGATTTCGCCCGACGGCAAGGACATTCCGGATGCGACGATTCCGCTAGAGCCGCTGGGGTACCAAGGGGCTCCGCAGCATCTGCTGCTGTCTGGTGTGGTGACGAGCAGCGTGCACTACGTGGACGCTCACCACATTCTGCTGACCTACCGGGCGCGGATGCTGATTCCACGGGGAGCGGAAGAGAAGCAGGGCGAGGGCGGGCAGATGGTGGTGGCGTTGCTGCTGGAGTCTCCCTCAGGCAAGGTGCTGGCGCGGACGCAGTGGCGGCTGTATGACCATGGGCAGTATCTGTGGCCGATGGGCCGGGGCACGTTTGTGCTGCGGAAGGGGAATGAACTCGGCATCCTGATGCCGCTGGCCGCGGGCAGTGAGAAGGACCCGCTGCGCGCGAGTTCATTCACTGAACTGCCGGGGCCGGCAAGCACGGTGATGGTTTCGCCCGATGGGCGCATGGTGATTGCAGAGGCGGAGATTGTGACGCGGCAGGCAGCAGCTGCTTCGGTCAATCTTGTGGGCGGCGCGGTGGTTCCGGCTTCTGCGGAACAGCACAGCACCGATATCCAGTTCTGGCAGTTCGATCTTTCGGATGTGGCGCATGGGCGGGTCAGCATGAGCAAGGTGGGGCATAGCACAGCGCATGGGACGCTGGGGTTTCCGCTTTCCGGCGACGGGTATCTGCGGGCGGAGATGGTATCGCCCGACGACTGGAACCTGTTCTACGCGCCGTGGCGTGGGGGCGCCAAACTGCTGGGCGATGTGGTGAGTACGTGTCCGCCACAGAGCATGTTTCTGAACAGCAGCGAGTT
>DASWOP010000238.1:0-3273 GCA_036404255.1 Acidobacteriaceae bacterium
ATAAGCTGGGGCGCGACTTCCGGGGAGATCCGGCGAGTGCGCTGCTGGAGGTGCTAGATCCGGAGCAGAACAACACGTTCCGCGATAACTACCTGGATCAGCCATTCGATCTGTCGAAGGTGCTGTTCATCTGCACGGCAAACCAGCTGGATACTATTCCAGCGCCGCTGCTGGACCGTATGGAGATCATCGAACTCACGGGCTATACCGAGGAGGAGAAGGTCAACATCGCGGAACGGTATCTGATTCCGCGGCAGATCAAGGAGAACGGCATCACGACGGAACAGATTGAGTTCCCGCGTGCTTCTGTTCACCTGATTGCCCGGCATTACACGCGCGAGGCGGGTGTGCGCAGGCTGGAACAGTTGGTCGGTACAGTGTGCCGCAAGCAGGCGCGCCGGCTGGCGGAAGGTAAGTTGGGCAAGCTGGTGGTGACCGAAGAGGTGGTGCATGAATTCCTCGGCGGCATCAAGGTCCGCGTGGACACGGAGATTGCGGAGCGCACAAAGCGCGCCGGAGTAGCTGTGGGCCTGGCGTGGACACCGGCGGGCGGCGATGTGCTCTTCATTGAAGCGAACAAGATGAAGGGTAAGGGCAACTTCACTATCACCGGCCAGATTGGCGATGTGATGAAGGAGTCTATGCAGGCGGCGCTGACGTGGGTGCGGTCCAACGCAACCAAGCTCGGGCTGGATGAGGACGTGCTGAAGGATGTTGACCTGCACATTCACGTGCCGGCGGGCGCGATCCCGAAGGACGGGCCAAGTGCAGGCGTGACGATGGCGACGGCGCTGGTGTCGTTGCTGACGGATAAGCCGGTTCGTCCGTTGACAGCTATGACGGGCGAGATCACGCTGAGCGGCAATGTGCTGCCAGTGGGCGGCATCAAGGAGAAGTTCCTTGCAGCCAAACGGGCGGGCGTTCGCGACATCATTCTGCCGCAGGACGTGAAGACTAACGTGGAGGAGGACTTGACGGCGGATCAGGTCGAAGGGGTCACGATCCACTACGCAACGATGATCGACGATGTACTGGCGATCGCGCTGCCGAAGACGAAGAGAGACGCGGCAGTGGATGATGCGGTGCGCGAGGAAGTGCTGAGCGCAGCAAGCTAAGTGCTGCGCGCACGGCGAATCGCTCGCTTTGCTCGCAGAAACAAATGCAACGAAGGGCTCGCACAGTGTGCGGGCCTTTCGTGTTTCAGTATGCTGGAGTGACGATGCGAGTGACGGTGCTTTATTTCGGGATGCTGAAGGAGACCTTCGGCGAGAGTGCGGTGATGGAGCTGGATGCTGGCGCGGATGTTGCGGGGTTGGTTGCGGTTCATCGTGGACGAGCGGCGGGGTTCGCGTGGGGAAGCATCGCGGTCGCGGTGAACCAGGAGTATGCGCGGGTCTCTGATGTGCTGAACGAAGGGGATGAGGTGGCGCTGTTGCCTCCGGTGAGTGGCGGGTGTGGGGTGGGGCGAAAAGCAGATTTCTCTGCGCTCAGAATGACAAAATCTTTAGGGGCTGTGCATGACCTTGGCCGGGATGGGAAGTCTGATGAGTATGCGGGTTGAGCTGACACGGGAGCGGATTGACGCTGAAGGCATCGTCGCCGGGATGAAGGCGCGCGAGGATGGGGCCGTGGTCGTGTTCGACGGGATCGTGAGGAACAATACGAGGGGGCGGAAGGCGCTGTTTCTGGATTATGAGGCGTATGAGGCGATGGCGCTGACGCAGATGAAGGCTTTGGCTGCGGAGGCGGTGGAGAAGTTTGGGGTGCGGGATGTGAGCCTTGTGCATCGGCTGGGGAAATTGGATGTGGGCGAGACCAGCGTGCTGATTGTGGTGGCTTCGGCGCATAGGGCGGCGGCGTTTGAGGCTTGCCGGTGGGTGATCGACACGCTGAAGAAGACGGTGCCAATCTGGAAGAAGGAACATTTTGCCGATGGCGCGGTTTGGGCGGATGGCGATCCGTTTCCGGAAGAGTTGGTTTCGGGTGGGTCACGATGATTTTTTGGAGAAGGAGCATCCTGCAAACCCAGGTCTCAGAAGCGAGACCCTTCGACAAGCTCAGGGCAGGCTCTGGAGCACCCGCGTCTTCGCTTACCACGGAGATCCTGCGAACCCGCATCTCGGAATCGAGATACGGGGTGTCTGGTGAAAAAGCTGGGCGCAGTGAGCAAACAGCAGATCCTTCGACTGCGCCACTCGCGATGAGACTGCGAGTGGCTGCGCTCAGGATGACAGAGTTTAGTTTTTATCGATTTTCCAGAAGATACGAGACACCCGTTCTGGTGGCGATTCTGGTGATGGTGAGTGCGATGTGTGCGGCGCAGGGTACGCAGGCACCGGCGCCGATTGTGGAAGGTATGCCGACGCCGGTGTACAGGGTCAATTCGCGGCTGGTGAATGTTTTTGTGAATGCGGTGGATGAGAATGGTTCGCCGATCGGGTCGCTGGGGAAGGACGACTTCCAGGTCTTCGAGGATAAGAAGCCGCAGACGATCGCGGTGTATGAGAAGCAGTCTGCCACGCCACTTTCGGTGGTGATGGCCATTGATACCAGCGGGAGCATGATGAAGGACGCGCGGCTGGTGCGGGAGGCGGCGAAGCAGTTTGTGAAGGACGTGATCCGGCAGCAGGACGAGATGCAGGTGGTGCAGTTTGCGCAGAGCGTGAGCGAGGTGGTGCCGTTTACCAATGATGCGCGGAAGATTGAAGCGGGGCTACGCGACCTGAGCGAGGGGCAGACGACGCATATGTATGACGCGATCTACCTGGCGGGACAGACGCTGGCGGAGCGGAAGCTGAGTGCGGGGGTGAATGGCGTTCGCAAGCGGGTGATCGTGCTGATCAGCGATGGCGGCGACAGTGAGATGGGACGGACCTTCGAGCAGGCGGAGGAGCAGGCGCTGCGCGGGGAGGCGATGGTGTTCAGCATTATCGTGGTGCCGATCCACGCAGATGCGGGACGCAATACAGGCGGGGAACATGCGCTGATCCAGATGGCGGAGGACACGGGCGGGAAGTACTACTACACGGAGTCTCCCAAGGAGCTGAAGACTGCATTCGCGCGAATCTCGGATGATCTGCGGACGCAGTATCTGCTGGGGTACTACGCGCCGGAGCATAAGCCGGGGACGAGCTTTCACGGCATTGTGGTGCAGTTGGCTGACCCGGCGGTACGGCGTCTGGACCAGTTGCGGTACCGGAGCGGGTATTACGGGAAGTGAATGCTTAACGGCGATGACAGTGATACAAGCTGATTGCTGTGCGTGAGACAGGC
>DASWOP010000239.1:0-6803 GCA_036404255.1 Acidobacteriaceae bacterium
GGGGATTGCCGCCGACGGCGCGGAAGGCGCGGACGGGGGAATCGACTCCGCCGGGGAGAAATTTTTCGGCGCGCAGTTGGAGCTGACGGGAACGGTCGTGGGAGCGAGTGGTCATTGGGTTAAGTATAAGGCGGGAGGGAAGGCAGGGATTAGGAAGTAGGGAACAGGGAGTAGGGAACAGGAAACAGGTGAAGCGGGTTGGGTGTTGTGTCGATGGTGGGGATTCGTGGTGCGGTGAAAGCCCGGGTCTCAGAAGCGAGACCCGGGGCACCCGCTTTTGTTGGTCTCCGAGGAGATCTGGGATTATGGAGGATTTGCGCGCGTCGCGCGGCCGTCGCTCTGCGACGCTATCCCACACATCGCCAAGTGCTGCGATGTATGGGGCACCCAAAGTATGGGTGATGCGGGAATCCGGCGATGGGGAACGCGTCCACTGCGGTGTTTGTTAGACTATAGGTTCTCCCGTGTTTTCAACCCGGGCTTTACCCAATATCAATCACCCTCTACTAAGGAGCCTTGCGTGTCTGAGACGAGCGGAGCCGCCAAACCATCCGCTAAGCGCAAATCGGTTAGCTATTCCGACGCTGGTGTGAACATCAGCGCAGGTGACAGGACCAAGCAGCGCATTCGGTACCTCGCCAAGAAGACGTTCAACAAGCAAGTGCTGAGCGATATCGGCGGATTCGGCGGCCTGTTTGGGCTGGACCTGCAGAAGTATCCTGACCCGGTGCTGGTCTCCAGCGCGGACGGCGTGGGCACGAAGCTGAAGGTGGCGTTCGAGCTCGGCATCCACCATACGGTGGGCGCGGACCTGGTGAACCACTGCGTGAACGACATCGCCGTGCAGGGCGCGGTGCCGCTGTTCTTCCTGGATTACCTGGCGACGGGCAAGCTGGAAGGCTCGGTGGTGGAGAAGGTCGTGACGGGCATCTCCGAGGCGTGCCGCGCGAATGGGTGCGCACTGATCGGCGGCGAGACGGCGCAGATGCCGGGATTTTATGCCGAGGGCGAGTACGACCTGGCGGGCTTTATCGTGGGCGTGGTGAATCGCGAGAAGTTGATTACCGGTGCGACGATCGAGCCGGGCGATCTGCTGGTGGGGTTGCCGTCTACGGGGTTGCACACGAATGGGTATTCGCTGGCGCGGAAGTTGTTTTTTGAAGTGGCGAAGTACGGCCCAGACCACTACGTGAATGAGATCAAGGAAAAGGCAGGCGCGGCGCTGATGAAGACGCACCGCAGCTACCTGGCGATCATCAAGAAGCTGACGGCAGAGGGCATTGTGAAGGGCATGGCGCACATCACGGGCGGCGGCATTACGGAGAATCTGCCGCGCATTCTGCCGAAGGGTTGCGGCGCGCTGGTGGAGACTGCATCGTGGCAGGTGCCGCCGCTGTTTGAGCATCTGCAGGTACTGGGCAATGTGGAGCGCGATGAGATGTTCCGGACCTTCAACATGGGGATTGGCATGGTGCTGGTGATGCCGGCGGAGCGCTACAAGCGCGCCAAGGCGATGCTGGACCGTGCTGGTGAGAAGCATCATTTGATCGGCCGCATTGTGAAGGGCGAGCGCAAAGTGAACTACGCCTGACTGCCGGCGGTGAAACTTCGCGAACGAAATACGCATCCAATCGGGAGACCGAGGGAAACAGCTTGAAACGTCTAGGGATTCTGCTGTCAGGCCGTGGCTCGAACTTTATGGCCATCGCCGAAGCGATCAAGAGCCACCGTCTGCTGGGGGCACAAATAGCCATCGTGCTGAGCAATGTGGCGAACTCGCCGGGCATTGTGGCGGCGCAGAAGATGGGTCTGAAGACTGCGGTGGTGGAATCCCGCGGGCGGTCACGCGATGAACACGACATGGAAGTGATCGCGCGGCTGCATCAGCACAAGGTTGACCTGGTGATCCTGGCGGGGTACATGCGCATTCTTTCGCCGCGGTTCATTGGGGAGTTTCCGGAGCGCATTCTGAATATTCATCCGTCTCTGCTGCCGGATTTTCCCGGCATGCATGCGCATCGCGATGTGCTGGTTGCGGGGGTGAAAGAGAGCGGCTGCACGGTTCACTTTGTGAATGAGCAAGTGGACGACGGCACGATCATTCTGCAGCGCAGTGTTCCGGTGTTGCCGGGTGACACGGAAGAGACGCTGGCGGCGCGGGTGCTGGAGCAGGAGCATGGCGCTTACCCTGAGGCGATTGCGCGCGTGCTCAGCGGCAAGTACGAGAGCCGCGACGGATACTACGTGAGGCGCGCTGGGGCAGATGACAGCACGCACGTTTCGCGGGAGCTGCGGAAGTAGGGGCTGGTGCGGCTGATTGCGATGCTGCGGATGAGCATTCGCGAAATACTGAGATCCTTCGACTGCGCCACTCGCGATGAGGCTGCGAGTGGCTTCGCTCAGAATGACGCTTTCAAACGTGTTGGGTTGATGGGATGAGTCTGTCGCCGGCGTGAGCGAAGCAGATTCCGCGCGCTGCGCTTCGGAATGACAAATAAATTGATTACCTAGACTTCCTGGCCCTTTGCCTCGCCCAACGTCACATTCACATCCATACGCTTGCGGCCACGGTAGATGGTCACCTTCACGGTGTCGCCGGAGTGGTGCGAGTTCATGGCGTTGGAGATGTCCTGCGGTGAGGTGATCTGGCGACCGTCGATGGCGATGATGAGATCGCCGCCGAGGTTGACGGGCGTGTTGCCCATGTAGGCGCGCTGGTTGCCGCCGTGAAGGCCGGCGCGCTCGGCGGCTCCGCCGGGAAGGGTGCGCTGGATGAGAACGCCGTAATCGGACGGCAGACCGAGCTGATCGGCAACGTCAGGACCGATGGGGAGGGTCACGATATCCAACGTGGGGCGGCGTACGCGGCCGTATTTGGCGAAGTCGTCGAGGACGGCTTTGGCGGTGTTGATGGGGATGGCGAAGCCGACGCCAGAGCTCTGCTCGGCACCGTTGGAGGCGATGAGCGTGGTGACGCCGATGACGTCGCCGCGGGAGTTGAGCAGGGGGCCGCCGGAGTTGCCGGGATTGATGGCGGCGTCGGTCTGGATGGCGTTGTCGATGGGCGAGCCTTCGGCACCGTTGATGGAGCGGATGGAGCTGATGATGCCGCGCGTCATGGTGCCGCTGAGTCCGAAGGGGTTGCCGATGGCGTAGACCTTCTGGCCGACGATCAGGCTGGAGGAGTCTGCCAGCGTGGCGGGGACGAGGTTGGGCGCGTTGATGAGCAGGAGAGCGAGATCGTGAGTCTTATCGACGCCAACCACTTGCGCCTTGTACTTGTGCTGGTCGCTCAGGGTGACTTCGACGCGCTGGGCGTTATCGATCACGTGATTGTTGGTGAGGATGTGGCCCTGCTTATCGATGATGAAGCCGGAGCCCTGGCCCTGCTGCGGCACCGGGCCGTAAAAGAAGTTGAAGGCAACTGCGGTAGAGGTGATGTTCACGACGGAGGGGAGGGCTTTTTTGTAGACGGCGATGTTGTTCTGTTCTTCAGAGTCGAAGACGGGCTGGGCGTTGGCCTGGGTCAGCTCAAAGGTGCCCATGGGGCCATTCAGAATGGTCTTATTGCCGGGCGTGAGGCGTTGCAGCCATGCAGCCAGGGCACCGGAGGGCGCGGCGTGAGTGGTGATGAAGTAAAAGCCGCCAAGGAGCAGAAGGACGAGAACGACACGGCGAAATCGCATCAGGCGTGCAACCTCAAAAAAGGGAAAAGACATACCCGTTAAGACGATTGTAGCGGCGCAGGGGTTATCGCGTCTTGTGGGGGGTTATGCGAGCGGCGTATTGGGCAGGATTGGGATCTCCGGGCTTAAGCGCGGCAAAAGACAAAAGCGAGAAGCAGATTCCGCGCGCTGCGCTTCGGAAGGACAAACAAAAGAGAGAGCAAAGGCGTCGCCGTTGCGCGACGATCTGCCATTCATCCCACGATGAATGGGGCGCCGGATCTGTTGAGTGTGTGGGCCACCCGCTATCGACCATCGCCAGGATTTTCTTGTCAAGAGGGTATTCGCTAAAAGCTGCGACTGGAGCGGATTTTGGCGTGGCGTAGTTATGGTGCGGAACGCTTAGAATTTAAACAGGGTACAGAAAATCTCTCAAGATAAAGCCCCGATCACGCTGGGCAGTGGAGCGCGAGTGGGCGGTTGATGGGGAGGGGTCTGCTATGCTGCGAAACACTGGAGAATAATTACATGCTGATCTGTCGCACGGCTACGGCCATGACACTGCTGGCTGCGGCCATTTTAATTACGGGAACGCTTGGGGCGCAGAAGAGTTCGGGGCCGACGATGACGCTGGTGGTGGATGAGAGCCAGGCTTACCGGCGGATTGCTTTTGTGCATGAGACGATCCGGGTGCGGCCGGGGGCGTTGGCGCTGGCTTATCCGCGGTGGATTCCGGGGGAGCATGCGCCTTCGGGGCCGATTGAGAATGTGGCGGCGATTGCGGTGCATGCGGGCGGGACGGTGTTGCCGTGGACGCGCGATCCGGAGGATATTTACACGATCCGGTTGGTGGTGCCGCAGCATACGGAGACGATCAGCGTGGACTTTGATGTGCTGCTGGAGAACACGATCTCGGACCACCAGATGCTGCTGGCGTGGAGTGATGCGGTGCTTTATCCGCGGGGGATCGACAAGAAGGAGTTGATGGTTGAGGCTTCGGTGATCTTGCCTGCGACGTGGAAGCAGGGGAGTTCGCTGACGGTGACCAGCGAGGCGGATGGGCGGGTGAACTTTGCACCGACATCGCTGGAGCGGCTGATCGATTCGCCGGTGCTGGCAGGGGAGTTCTACCGCGCGGTGCCGCTGGCTTCGAAGTGGCCGGCGGAGCTGAACTTTACGGGGGACAGCCAGGCGGCTATCGATAAGGCGAATGACGCGCATGCGTTTGAGCTTTTCGGAAAGCTGATCGATCAAGATCAAGCGATGCTCGGCTACAGGCACTGGGAGAAGATGCATCTGCTGGTCTCGCAGAGCGACGCGGTGCCGTATGACGGATTGGAACATGAGGATTCGCCGTATAATGCGACACCGGATGCAGCGCTTTCGAAGAAGGATGAACTGGAGCGACTGGGGTGGCGCCTGCTGGCGCATGAGCAATCGCACTCGTGGAGCGGCAAGTACAGACGGCCAGCGGAGTTGTATTCGAAGCTGGATTACCAAGGGCCGGAACGGACTTCGCTGCTGTGGGTGTATGAGGGGCTGAACGAGTACATCGGCATGCTGCTGGCCACGCGCTCGGGTTTCAACGATGCGAGCTATGCGCGGGATTATTTCGGGCTCATCGCTTCCAACTACGCCTACTCGCCCGCGCGTACAACCACTCCTCTGGTGGATACGGCGACGGAGAGTTGGGTGCTGCGCTCGGTCCGCGGGGGATGGGGTTCGCTGCGGCGCAGTCAGGATTACTACGACGAGGGTGCGCTGATGTGGCTGCGCGCCGATACGCTGATTCGCGAGCAGTCGCATGGGCGCGTTTCGCTTGACGACTTCCTGCGCAATTTTCTGGGACAGCGCGATACGGGGCCAATTGTGGTTCCGTATACGAGGGCGGATGTGGAAGCGGCGCTGACGGCGGTGTGGCCATATGATTGGCACGCGTTCATCGAGAAGTATGTGTATCAGGTGAACGCGCAACCGCCTACGGATGGCATTGAGGCGGCGGGCTGGCGGCTGGTCTACAACGCGACGCCGAACCACAAGATTTTTGGCAGCGGTGGTTATCCGGGTTGGGCTTCGGTGGGGATGAACGTGCGGAAGGATGGGATGATAGCGGACGTGATCCTCGGCAGTGCGGCGTATAAAGCGGGGCTGGGGCCGAGTATGACGATCATGGCGGTGGATGGCAAGAGCTATTCCACGGATGCCATGGATGAGGCGGTTGCGCATCCGAAGGATGGGAAGATCACGCTGCTGGTGCGGAACTTCGATACGGTGCAGACGCGGGAGATCGAGTATGCGGGGGGCGTGCGGAATCCGCATTTGGAGAGGATTCCGGGGAGCCATGATTATCTTGGGGAGATTTTGACGGCGAAGTGAGGGATGGGCAGGAGTAGGGAATGTATCAGCCCTTTCCCTCATCTTTCGCCGATCCACAGATCGGCGTTGCCATCTTGACTGAAGAGGCCAACAATTGCGTAACCGCCGTCGGCGATAGGTTGTGGCGAAGGTGGGGGCCGGATGGTCAAAATAGGGCGAGGCAGAGTGTCGCCCCGGACCTTTGATCCCACCATCCACAGCGCGGGTGTTCCCCAATCGCCGCCACAGGTGGTAATGATATATCCAGCCTGTGCCAGTTGCTTCGCAACCGTATCCGCCGTGGCGAAGGTTGGCTGGGTATAGATGATGTCATAGACAGTTCCGGTATCTCCTGTCCATCCGTAAGACAAGAATGTGACGTCAGCACCATTCCATGAGATAGCCGTCACGATGCGACCCTTCGCGCCCTCCGCGGTCAAGGCTGCCTGCAAGCCGCTTACCGGCACAGTGTATTGCGCAAGATCAAAACCTCCGCCGGTGCTGGTGGACATGTAGGACATGCCGTAGGCGTCATTTACCGGGTTGATGTCCACGCCGGTGATTACACTCTTGGAATCTGTTGCCATTTGCGTCAGGCCATCCTGGAGCTCAGCATAATGACCGCCATGTCCATAGCTGACAGAGAGCCCGGTGACACCGGCGGGGAGAGCATTGATCTGTGCGATCCAGTAGCATGCCTGGGGCCCATGGCTTCCGTAGCAGCCTATACCAACCGACATCGGCGCTCCGGTTCTTTCATTCGCGGTATCCGTTTGCGCCGCA
>DASWOP010000240.1:0-12746 GCA_036404255.1 Acidobacteriaceae bacterium
AACCCTCATCGCCAGCACCGATCCCGTAGCCCTCGACGCCTACGCCGCCAAAGCCTACTGGAACATCGAAGCCGAAGCCCTCCCCTACTTAGCCCTCGCCGCCAAACGCGGCCTCGGCCGCGTCGACTTCGAAAACGTCCCCACCAAAGTCACCCACCTCTCCTGAACCCGCCCACGGTCTCCGCACTCCCTCCACTTTTTGTCATTCTGAGCACAGCGAAGAATCTGCTTCTCGCTTTTGTTTTTGTTTGTCATCCTGAGCGTAGCCACTCGCAGCCTCATCGCGAGTGGCGCAGTCGAAGGACCTGCTTCTCTACCCACATCCTCCGCGCCACCAGCCGAAGAATCCAGAAGGTCTGAGCGTCACCCATACCGCCCAGGCTTCCGCAACCCAGACGCCCTGACGTCCAGAACTCACCCACGCGCTGTCCTCGACTTCACCCGGACCTATCCAGAAGCTGTCCAGGACGTATCCATGCGTTCACCAGCGCTTACGGAATGTTTGGACATACTTTGGCGTACTTTCCCTCCCAATTCACTACAATTAAATAAGAAAGCAAATCTTTCAGGCCATGGGTCAAACCCCATAACCCTTTGCAAATGAAATATTTACCTGCAACTCGCTTGTTTTGAAATATTTAGCAGCAATATCCATAGCTAAGTCATAGGAAACAGGATATTTAGCACTTAGATAAGGGGAGGGGTATACCCGGCATTTACCAACGAAATAATTTCGCAGTAGGATGGGTGTGCCAAACCGGGAGCCAAAATGCACTCCATCTCAGCCCGCATCCTTCTCGCAATCTTCGCCCTGGTATTACCCGCGACTACCGTGGCAGAACCCGGCTGGAGCTTCCGCTGCACCGATCATCCGGCCCGTCCAAACGCGGCCTTCCACGTCCTCACCGCCGCCTCGACGTACCATCCCGACGCAGCCGTCCCCTTCGGATTCGACCTCAACACCGCCCCCACCGCCTTCGCCGGAAACGCCTGCACCGGCAACGCCCCCTACTTCTTCTCCCTCGCCGTCCCCGACGGCAACTACCAGGTCACGCTCACTCTCGGAGGCCCCACCCCCTCCACCACCACCGTAAGAGCCGAATCCCGCCGCCTCTTCGCTGACCAAATCAAGACTCCCGCGAACGCCCGCAGCACCCAGGTCTTCAACGTGAACGTACGCACCCCCACCATCCATACAGCAGCCACCCCCACCCCCCTCCCCGTCAAACTAAAACCCCGCGAAATCGGCGCCCTCGATTGGGATGAAAAGTTAACGCTTGAATTCACGGGCGACCACCCCAGCTTCCGATCCATCACCATTCGCCCTATTCTGGATGTCCCCACCGTCTATCTCGCCGGTGACTCCACCGTAGTCGATCAGGACAAAGAGCCCTGGGCAGCCTGGGGGCAGATGCTCCCCGCCTTCTTCGGCCCCGGCATATCCATCGCCAACGAAGCCGAGTCCGGCGAAACCATCCACAGCTTCATCAGCGAGCGCCGGCTGGACAAGATCGAATCCACCCTGCGCCCCGGCGACTATCTCCTAATCCAGTTCGCCCACAACGATCAGAAACCCGGCACCGGCTTTGTCTCCATACCCGACTACAAAGACCACCTGCGGCACTACATCACCATGGCACGCGCCCACCGTGCCACCCCCATCCTCGTCACATCCATGCACCGCCGCACCTTCGACGCCAACGGAAAAATCACCCAGACTCTGGGGGAGTATCCGCAGGCAGCGCGTGATGTCGCCGCAGAACAGAAAGTGCCGTTGATTGATCTGAATGCTCTCAGCAAAACATTATTCGAAGCAATGGGCGATGCCGGCACCCTGCATGCCTTCGTCCACTATCCGGCAAACACCTTCCCCGACCAACCCAAAGAGCTGAAGGATGACACCCACTTCAACTCCTACGGAGCGTACGAGCTGGCTCGGGCCGTCGTGCAGAGCATCCGCGATCAGCAGTTACCGCTGGCCCGCTATCTCCGTCCGCATATCCCGGCATTCGATCCAACGCACCCAGATTCCCTTGATGCCTGGAGACTACCCCCCAGCCCCTCCGTCTCCACCACAACCCCCTACGGCCGTTAGCGAGTTGGCGAACGACGCTGAAATATTGCGAGTGGAACCGCTTTTCTCAAGCCCTACAGCACCGCAACAGCGTCCAGCTCCATCTCAAATAGCAGGTCGGCGCGGCAGACGATGGCATGCGCGGGCACTATTGGAAGCGGTGCTATGCCACGCTCGCGGCAACAGGCTTCAAAGATCGGCAGAGCGTTGATGTCGTAGAAATAGCCGACAGCGCGCGTGGTATTCTGCCAATCCATGCCGCGCGATTTGAGGATACCTTCGACGACGTCAAGCGTGAGATGGATCTGTTTCGCAGTGTCATCTGCGAACATGCTCTCACCGCCGGGCGCGATGCTTGCCGTGCCGGAAATAGTCAGAAAGCGATGGTCAGGAAATTCCACTTCAACCGCCCGGCTGAATGAACTGCGATATTCAGTGGCTGCGCATTGCAGCGGCGATTCAACTTCGTGAATGCGGACGCCGCTATGCCGCGGCCGAATGGCCAGCGCACCTGCAGCGAGCGCTGCGCTGGCAGGATTGCGCGCACCAATGCCAGTGCTGGCAGGGATCAACCGCTCGAAGACTCCACGCGTCTCGAAGAAGTTCGTGCGAGCCACATTGAATTCGTCATACCAGTCCAGCAGTTTATCTAAATAGAACCACGTGCGCACCACATGGGAGAAATCCATGCCGGCTTTTTGCAGCGCGGCTTCAATCTGCTCCAGTGAGCTGGACGTTTGGGCGCCGCGCCCGCTGGAGAGATCGGCGGGCATAATGCCGGCGAGCAGGCAGTAGTCTGCATCGGCATCGGACCAGTAGCTGCCGACAACGCGTCCCGCAAGTTCGACCCGGCGGATCTCTCCATTGATCGTGAATGCCTGTGTGCCAGAGACGTCTGTTCCCGGACAGACATCGCCTTCAAGCCAAAGCAAGGGCCAATCAGCACCACCCATACGAGCACGCGCGGCATCGTGAAAGCCACAACCGCCAAATGCTAACTGCGCGACGACGTTGCCCTGAGCAGGAGGAAGAACGTCGAACGCAGATAGTTCATCCGAACCGTCTCCCGTTGTGCTAATGAATTGCTCTTGCGATCCGTCTCGATCCAGTGTGATGACATCGCTATGCTTCGAATTTTGACGAATAACCTGCATGCTCAGATCCCTTATCCTCTCGCTTTGCGGAGACTGTACCGCCATCGGCGCAGTCTCTGCGAAGTATGCTGCTCGTACTAAATCATCGAGACTCGAACAAGCCTTGTCCGACATACTCGTTTTGCTTCGCAGCGGGCGGCACGGCAAACAATCCGCCTCCCACGTGAGTCCAGAACTGATTCAACCTGGAGTCATGATTCGCCATCTCGCGAAATACAGCAATGAACCCCGTTCGCGGGTCTCGCTGAAAGCAAACGAAGAACATGCCTGCGTCGTATTCCAGGCCCTGCCGCCACGGGGGCCAGCGTTCCGCGATGAAATTGACTCCATCATTGTACGAATAGGACCGGCGGAGCATCGCATCTCTACCCGGTGCGACAAGCGCGAGATGCGGTGGAGTAATGTCTTCAGTAGCGACGTTGCCCGAGGAAGATTTCTCGCTTGTTTGGCTTGGGTTCGCTGGCACATGGGGGTGCTTCATCTCGCCAACCGCCGACTCCTGGTAAGCCTGTGGCATCTGGTCCCAATGTTCGACTGCGAATCGAATACGGCGGACGACAACGTAGCTGCCGCCACGCATCCAGGCTGGCCCTTCGTTACCCACCCAGATGGCTTTCTCCTGCGGCGCATTCATGGTCGGATTTTTTTCTTCGGCAGAGAATCCAAGTAAGTGGCGATCTCCCACGATTGGCCTGTAGCCGGTCTGCACCCAGCGAATCTGCGCCACGCCTTCGGCGATCCGCGCCAGTTGGCGCACAGCATGGAATGCGATTTGGGGGTCTTCAGCACAAGCCTGAATCACGACATCACCGCCAGTATGCTCTTTGAGCATTTGGTCGATGGAGCCAAAATTGGGCATGTCGACCAGTGCTTCTGGGCGGCGCGCAGCAAGTCCGAAGCGATCTTTTCCATCTTTAATAAAAAGCCCCACCCCAAAACCGAAGGTAATGGTCAAGCGCGCCGGGGGCATTCCGAGCACTTCGCCGGTATCTGCCGTTCTTGTACCCGGATCGGGCGTTTCGTCTGCATCGCCGCCTTTGGGCGGGGCTGGTGCTACAGCCAGCTTCAGCCCGCTCTCCAGCGGTTGTGCTGTCTCACCCACAGACATTCTGGCGGAAGCAGCCGTCCAGGCTTTCAGGAGCTTGATGACGTCGTCCCGATTCGTTGTGGTGAGGTCGAATGCGGCAAAGTACGTGAAATGTTGCGGCTTTGTCACGATGCCGCCCTGATGCTCCCCCCAGAATGGCTCCGCCTGGTTAGCATCCAGAGCCTTTCCCCAATTCGATGTCACAGAATCCTTTGAGGGCGTCGACTGTGCCGCTGCGACTGAGCCGGACTCGGCAAGTCCCACCAAACCAACTGTCAAGAGCAAAAGCATCCATCTTGCCAGACGCGATTGATTGTTTCTGGGCCAATTCATCGAGTCGCCTCCACCAAAGCATTCACATCATCCTGCACGTAATAGAAACCCGTTCCATCTAAAGTCATGGCGATGCCAAACAGATCACCATTGCCCGGCGGGGATTGCGCGGGATTGTTGTCAATCCACTGTGCACCAAGCTGCTCGCCGCTGACTGGATTAATTTCTACCACCTGTCCGTTCTTGGCATTGGTGATAAGAAGATTTCCGTTGGGCGCCGTCACCATCGCCAGAGGCCTCCGCAGCAAACCATCTTTGCTGACCACTCGGCCTGTCCCCGCACTGGTCGTGCGCGTTGCAGCATCCGCGATGGCTACAATCTGATTGCCCAACGCATCCGACACGTAGAGTGAGCCATCCGCGCCAACCGCTAGACCAGTGGGGCCTATCAGGAAGACATCACGGTCTGCGCGCTGGCCAAAACCGTCTGCGATCACCGTCTGCGAACGGATCACCGGAGGTTTGCCCTCTGGAATCGTGAGGTCAATCCGTAGCACCGTCGCCTTTCTGACGGTTACCGGATAGCCGGCAGCATCGCGAACCTGGGGACCGGGCACATCGAAGCCTGACATGCTGATGAAGAGAGTGGCGCTGCTTCCATTGTCTATGGTGGCCATGTTGCCCCATGGGCAGTTGATGTTGGCGTTCGCCCAGGTAGCAACCAGTTGACCGTTTGCGTCCAGCACCAGCAGGCAGCCGGCGCCGAGCGTTCGAGTCGTGCCGTCTGTGCTCGGTGCGCTGCCCACAATAACCCATCCGCTCTTGAGCATCGTCATGGCCGTGCTCAACCCGACGCCTCCGGGGCATTCCGGATGGCGCTGCGGCAGCGCAGCAAATGTTGTCAGCTTCTTTGTCGCGGGGTTGAACTCCCCGATCGTAGCACCGGTGCCCTGCAGGTTCGTCAGACCATTGAAGTTTCCGATGAGGACATCGCCCTTTTGAACCCGGCCTGCAGAGACAGGAGCCACGACCAGCGCGTAGGGATTGAGGTCGCCATTCTGCGGAATCGTTGAGACCAGCGTCCTATGATGGCGAATGGTTTCCAGAAACGGTTTCGCTTGATCCGCTCGCAAAGGAGAGACCGCTACCGCCAGCAATGCGGTAAAGATAAGGAATGCTCTTGTGTTGATTGTGCTCATTATCGGCTTCCTTTCAAAAAGCGATATTCATTCGCAGCCCTAAGACCGCTTCGTTCTTTACATGTTCACCGGAAGGAGAATTCGGATTGGTGATACCGCCGCCAACATTGAAGACGTATTGGAAATCCGGTTCCACCTGCCACCACGGAGCGATCTGGTACTGGTAGCTCGCCTCCACAAATGTCTCTCCGCTGCGGACTGGATAGCCTGTGTTGGTGAATCTCCCGTAGTCCTTGTCCAGGGCAGAGGCACCGCTACCCACATGCGCGTATCCCATGGCAATACCGAAGGTATCGTCGTCGCGGTGCATGATCGGTTCGGTAAAGGTGAAGCCTGCATTCACACTGAAATCAATCAGATTGCGGTCTCCGCGCGGCGTTCCCATGGGACGGACGAAGAAGTTCAACGTGCGATCGTATTCTTGCGGATCGGACCAGAGCATCTGGTCCGCAACAGCGTAGAGAGCGTAATTGCCATGATGTGTCTTCGCTATGCCAGCACTCGAAGGATCAGCAAGGGAGAGACCCGCGTTATCGAACTGCTGGTCGGCAAAATCTTCTGTGTCATACCACGCGCCGAGTTTATAGGTGCGTGCCAAAGGCGTCTTCTTGCCTGGGCGAACGGTTGCTCCCATCGACGGATAGGCAAACTGCAACTCCGCAATAGCCAGCACGCCATCATTCACGCGGAAATTCGTTCCCGATGAATTCTGCTCCTGAGCATCATCAGCATTCTGTGCTGCCGGACTGCCGTTGAAGACACCGGCAAGTAGCGTCCATGAATTTGCCGGGCGGATATGCGCTCGCACACCAAGCGCGGAGAGAGGATACGCCGGACCGCCGCCGGGCATATCCGCCGAAGGCACCATCGGCCAGCCAAACATCGTATTCACAAACAGCAGTGCGTTCTGGCTGACCATGAACTCCTGGTCGAGACTCTGCTGGCCGATCTTGATGTCGTACTGCCCTTCCTTATCGAACTTCTGGTCATACCAGAGTTCCCATAGCCGGGTCGCGCGATTGGACTCGATACCGCTGGCTGTCTGCAGCGTGTAGAGAATATCCGCGCTCAAATTCTGCCCGTGGATCTGTAGGCCACTGGCGTTGAACGTGCCTCCGTACCAGTGGAACGCCCGTTGCGTGTCCAACTGCAGGGAGAACTGCGTCAGACCGTCATATTCGGCGCCCCGGTTGATGCCACCGGATACATTCCCCAGCGCCTCGCTGGTCTCCAGGATGTTGAGTGATACGCCGTATTTGTTCAACCACTCGCGCAATCCGCAAATATCTCCCAACAGATAGCTGCGGCGAGCGAGACCATTTGGGAAGCCCAGGATGCAGCTGGACGCGGTCGAATCGCCTGTTGACGCGGCCATCCTGGGTGGCGGCGATGCAAAGGCACGACCGCCGGATAGCAATCCGAGGGCCAGCCCACTCAATAAGCAAGCAGCGCGGATACGTCCGCACCGGCGGCCTGCGAACATAAATTTCTTGCCATGTTCGATGTTTTTCATATATCTAAAACTAACTGGGCCTGAAGAGGCCCGCCCTCGTTCGTTTGCCATTGTTTGTCGGCAGGTTGCTAAATCGCAGAGCCTGTCTCACAAAGTGAGACGGGCTCTGCATCGGCTTCAAATTGCCGCTATTGGGGATGCTTCTGTTTTCGAGTAAAGGATCGGCGGCATTAGGCAACTCCATGAATCAAACTGCCGCTATAACTCAACGACTTAGAAATCTCGTACGGCCCGGAAATTCGCCGCGACGCTAACTTGGGATCAGTTCTGCTTCACTTGTCTTGCCCCCGAAGTCTTGATTCGGGCAACGGCACGCCTCTGCGTCCACAATATCCAGGTCAGAATCTGCACCCAGATCAGAATCCTCGCTGGGGTTGTAACGCGATTCTTGAAAGATCGGAAAGATGGGTTTGCCTTCTCCTCCCGGCCGCAGGTTTCTGCAGGCAGTCGCCGCTGGCGTCGACTCCTTCAGCGGATACAGTGCTGGACAACAACCCATGGTCTGGCAAAATGCCTGGCTGAAGTGGCTCAAGCTTGAATATCCCACTTCCATCGCCGCTTCGGTCACATTGCATCTTCCGCTCTTGAGCAATTCAGCAGCGCGCTGCATGCGAAGCTTGCGCAGGTACTGCGGAATGGTCATGCCCATCTCGCGTGAGAAGGTCCGGCTCAGGTAGAACGGGCTGCACCCAACCTCACGGCCGATCTCACCCAGCTTGGGCGGCTCAGTCAGATTCCGCTGCAGAATGTCCGCCACGCGTCCTACGCGCTCCCGTGCCAGTTGTGTTTTCCGATCAAAGAGCAGTTCCTCCTCATCACACGGCTCAAAGAAGAAATCCGCCATCAACTGCAACACCACACCCTGATATCGTAGCTGGCGCGCTCCCTGGAATGCTTCCTGATGGACGAGCTGTGCAATCAACCGTTCCTGCTCTGTGCTAAGCTGCTGCACCTCTCCCAGCCCGGCTGAAACTCCGTTATCGCCGTCTAGTAAAAATTTATCGACCAGTGGTTCAAGAGCACCGCCGTATTGCATCAACTGTTCGCGAAGAAAACGGCGAGAAAATTTTACGGTAATGAAACGATGCCGCTCGCCCGGCTTGCGCCAGCTCCGCAACTCATTTTTCCCGGGCGCATAGATTCCAGCCGTCAGCGGCTCAAGACTCATGACGCTATCCGCACAATGAATCGATCCATGCCCTTCCAGATTCAGGCAAAGTTCCAGGCTGTTCGGATGAAAACTTTGCGACCACTTAAATGCAGCGTCGGCGCTCAACTCAAAATCATGCCATTCAATGCTGACGCCCAGCTTGTCCAAATTCCCATAGAGACGCTGACCACCATCCTGGGTGGGTTGCCAGACGATTGCCTCGTTCAAGAACACAACGAACATCTTTCGTTGCACTTCGGCTTACCCTCACTAGCCGAAAGATCGATGGTCCTGGCAATTGTTATTGCATTTCGTTCCCGGAGCGAGGATCCACAAGAATGCTTAGGTATGAGATTAGCCATCCTGAAGTGGCAACCTCGCGCACAATGATTGTTTTGGTAATGTAGGCCGTAAGCCACCACGTTGTTCATCTCCAGATCAGCAGATACTTCACCCTGAGACTTCTACGAATCACTCAATAAATTGCTTGCTGGTATTGATGCAATGTACGACATTTATTGTCGCATATGCAAGGCCTGCGGCGAAGTGATGGCCTGCGGCCACATCGGTAATTGCAGCACAGTCAGCGACGAATGCAGCCGCTGAAGTGCCAATTCTTCACGGAGCGTCTGTTGCCGCAGAGTCGGATTCGCACAGGCTGGTGCTCATCCACTGCGTTATATGTGCTCATCACACTGATTCAGTTTTTAGAATTTTTGGTGCCGAAGAGAGGACTCGAACCTCCACACCCTTGCGAGTACGTGGACCTGAACCACGCGCGTCTGCCAATTCCGCCACTTCGGCACTTCTCTGCATCCAATTTCCATTCGGAAGCGCTTCGGCCAGGCTGGGCCAGAAGCAGGGCAGTGAGTTCTTAGTGTTTCAAACCCCTTGGGGTGCTGTCAATGCGCGCCCTCCATTCGACCGCGCAACCCCGCCGGATTTAGACTCATACGAATGGTGGCTGCACGCCCTCACCTCTACAATCCGGCGCGCTACGCCAAAACCATCACGGAGCATCTGCACTCATGGCTGAAACCCTGCCGCACGATCATCTCTCCGAAGCTCCCATACCCGAAGAGCACGCGATCCAGATTCGTAAACTCGCACACGATCTCTCCAATGCGCTGGAGATCATCATCCAGACCAGCTTCCTTCTCGGCACCGCCGACCTCAAGGAGCCCGCGCTCGAATGGCACCGCATGCTCGATGTCGGCGTGCAAAAGGCCCTCACCATCAACACCGACCTCCGCACCTACATCAAATCCAACAGCCCGCAATAATATCCTGCAACAGAAAAGCCACGGCAACTGCCGTGGCTTTCCTAATCCCTGTTCGCTATCTTTAGACCAGCGTTGCATCCAGCGTAATCTCCGCGGCAGCCAGCAGTCGCGAGATTGGGCAGCCCTTCTTAGCACCGTCTGCCAGCTCGTCAAACTTCGCCTTGTCCGCACCGGGCACCTTCGCCTTGGTCGTCAGGTGGATCTTCGTCACGGTAAATCCCGCATCCGTCTTCTCCAGCGTTACCACCGCCGAAGTCTCGATCGAGTCCGGCACCAGCCCTGCGCCGGTCAACTGTCCGCTCAGCGCCATAGAGAAGCAGCCCGCATGCGCGGCCGCGATCAGTTCTTCGGGGTTGGTCCCCACGCCATTCTCAAACCGCGTACCAAACGAGTACTGTGCCTCTTTCAGCGTTCCGCTCTGGGTTGAGATGGATCCTTTGCCTTCCTTCAGGCTTCCCTGCCACACTGCACTTGCGCTGCGATCCATGATGTTCTCCTTGATTTGTACGTTTTAAAAAGCCGCTGAGTGGATGCTGCTCATCCACTTATAGGATGCACAATGCGGAGCATAAATTCCAATGTTCAGCCTGTAAAAATTTGGATATCCTGTCCGCATGGCCCATTCCCCCGGCATCCCGGCCCCACCCGCTCCGCAGCCATCAGAAGCCGTGGAACCCATCAGCACCGCCTGCCCCATCGCCACCACCGAACACCACTCAGTCTACTGTCCCACCTGCTCCTCCCGCCTGCAGGAGAGCCGCTGCAAGCTGATCTGCCGCACCTGCGGCTACTTCCTCAGTTGCGCCGACTTCTACTGAAGCTCCATTCAGTCCATAACACCCGTAGCCGCTGGGTCCTCTCTTTGCCATAACCCTCAGCCTCCCAATTGCATCTAACTTCTCCAGTGCCTCGGTGCCCTTTGGTATCGCCTGCACATTTTTGGCGGAATGAATCTCTTGCTCCGGATTCTGCTTGTTCCCCTTTTTGGAGGTTTATCAGCCATGTCCGCAGCCCATATTCTGCCAAATCCCAGCGATTCCCCGGCTGAGACCACAGATCAGCCCTTAGGTTCCCCCCAGCCCATCGCTCCCGAAACCGCCGAAGCCTTCATCTCGGAAAAACGTATCGGCGAACGCATCAAGCGTCTGCGCCTGAAGAAATCCATGGGCCTGGTCGAACTCGGTCGCCACACCGGCCTCTCTGCCAGTTTTCTCTCGCAGCTTGAGACCGGCCGTGTTGTGCCCACCCTGCGCAATCTGGCGCGCATCTCCATGGTCTTCTCTAAGGACCTCTCGTACTTCTTCGAGTCCGAACCCGCCTCGCTCTTTCGCATTCATCGCCACAGCGAACGCATGCGCCTGCCCCAGACCGGCGTGGACGACCCCACCTACTACTTTGAGAGTCTTGGCTACCTCGTACCCGACCGCCAGCTCGACCCATACCGCGCCGAATTTCTTCCCCTGAAGACCGGGCAAGACGTTCGTCCACACATGCACTCCGGCTTCGAATTTCTCTACCTGCTCGATGGCTCCCTGCATCTGCAACACGGCGACAAGACGCACCAGCTCGAACCCGGCGACTCAGTCTACTTCGATGCCGGCACCAGCCACAGCTATCGCTGCGCTGGCAGCACACCCGCCACCGCCCTGATCGTGACCATGCAGCACAGCTCCGCGCCTCGAGCCGTCGGCCCAAACTCCATCAAGAAAGCCGCTGTCCCTAATGCCGCACCCATTGCCACAAAAGATGAGCCCGCCGCAATCCGCCCTGCCGCAACTCGTCCTATCACCCCGAGGCTCTCCGCCCTGCCCAGCCGCCGCCTCGTCTAAGCACCGTGAATCCGTACTACCCCAGGTCTTATCGGAGTTCCCCAAAAGCGGGTGCCCCGGGTCTCGCTTCTGAGACCCGGGATGCAGGTGCTCGTACCACCCCAACCCTCACCGGAGACCCAAAACGGGGTGCCCCATCCTTTACAGCTTCACCACTGTTAGAAGTGTCATTCTGAGCGCAGTCGAAGAATCCAGACGCTCTCCACGTCACCCATACCGCCAAAAATCTTCCGCTGCACGGAACCCACGCCTCCACCACCAAAACTCTCCCCTAATTAAGAATAACAACTGCCATACCCCCACTACGCCATCCGGCAGACAAGTAATTTTCCCAGTAAAATCAACCACTTTAGCATGGAGTAGACTTCCGCACCCCTTGACAGGTTAGATCTGTCATTCCCCGGCGCAGCGAAGAATCTGCCTCTCCCTCAACTCCGCACCACCCCACCCGGCAAAAGATACTCCTCCACCTCAAGCCAGTTCTCCACCCGCGGAAAACCAGTAGCACCCACATTATGCGGCGCCGAAAACAGAATCCCCTGCCCATCAAAAGCCTTCAGATACCGCGGCATATCGTCGATCAGATACTCCGCCCGCAGAATGCTCTTGTCTCCGCAGAACACAAAATGGCGGTACGGCAAAAATGGAAAGTGCCGCTTCAGCCAGCGAAACTTTGACGCGAACGAACTCGGCACTTCCATCGCCGCCGTCGCAATAAAGATGTCGTAGTGTTCTTGCAGCCGCTGCAGCACAGCCGGCGCATCCGGCAACACATCCAGGTCTTCAAAAAAATCCTCGGCACACATAATCCGCATCAGGTCCTGCTGGTGTTCCTTGGGAACATGGTCCCAAAGCCACTTCCCCTGGAGATCATCCTTGGTCACGCACAGTCCATGCTCGGCGTTGTAGCGCGCAATATGCTCGCCCATCGTGTCCGCCATCGTATCGTCCATGTCCACGCACACCCGTGGCCGCCGCGTCTTTTTGTCCTCATCCAGCCAACTCATCCCAGCTCCTGCAACCGCAGCAGAGCCTTCTGCGCGCGCGATTGGTCCGTTCCGTGGGCCACATCGTAGTAGAGCCGCCGCCCGCACGTCTCGCACGTCATCGGCGTCTCCTGGTCAGAGCTGCGCAGCTCGTTCCATCGCTGCGGCCGCACCATCATCTGGCACGCCGAACACTTC
>DASWOP010000241.1:0-27151 GCA_036404255.1 Acidobacteriaceae bacterium
CAACAGCGTGACGGAGACGATCCAGGCGAACACGCTGATTGTTCAGGTGGGCAATGCGACACGGGCGTATGGCACAGCCAATCCGGCGTTCACCAGCACGATCACAGGAGCGCTGGCAGGCGATACGTTCAGCGTGAGCTATAGTACATTGGCGACGCCAGGCAGTTTGCCGGGGAGCTATGTGATCAATGCAACCGTGGCTGGCACCAACATCGGCGCGTATACCGTGACGGTGATCCCGGGTGTGTTGACGGTTACAACACAAGTGCTGACGGCGACGGCGAACAATTTTACGCGAGCGTATGGTGCGGCGAATCCGGCGTTTACTGGAACGGTGACTGGCGCGGCAAATGGGGATGTGTTTACGGAGACGTTTACCACAACGGCTACTGCGAGCAGCCTGCCGGGAACATATGCGATTGTTCCTGTGGTGAGCGGCGCGAACCTGGCGAACTACACACTGAACATTGTGCCGGGTGTGCTGACGATTACACAGACGGGTGCGACGCTGCTGCTGCAGGCGAGTTCGACGGTCACGACATATGGCTCGCCGATCGTGCTGACGGCGGTGATGAGTGGACAGAACAGTGTGACGCCGACGGGCAACGTACTGTTCTACGATGGCACGATTCTGCTGGGCACGGTGCCATCCAGCAACGGCATTGCAACGCTGACGGTGGCGACGCTGGCGGCGGGCATTCATACGCTGACGGCACAATCTGCCGGCGACGCGAACTATGGACCGACGTTATCAAATTCAGTGGTCGAGACGATTACGGGTACGGGCAGCGGTAATGCGGACTACACGGTGAGTGCATCGCCAGCGAGCCTGAGCATCAAGCAGGGAGGCACGGGCTCAACCACGCTGACGCTGACCCCGCTCAATGGTTACGCCGGACAGCTTACGCTGGGATGCACGACGCTGGCGCAGTATGCATCATGCGCATTCAGCCCGATGACGGTGACGCTGAACGGCGTCTCGCCCGTAACTGTAACGCTGACGGTGAGCACCAGCGCGAAGGTGGCTGCAGTGCAGGCACCGCAACGGCCGGGCAGGGTGAGTGGTATCAGTTATGCGGGGATGGTGTTCTTCCCGGCGATGCTGCTGGCAGGCGTAGTCTGCTATCGCCGCCGGTGGGTTGGAGGGATGCGGCTGACGGTGGTGATGCTGGGTGTGGTGACGATGTTGTCACTCTCGGGATGCGCTAAGGTGACCATCGCGGGCAGCAGCAGCGGTACTGGGCTGACTCCGGTTGGAACGACCACGACGACGGTGACGGTGTCGCCGGTGAATGTGACGACCGGGGTGTTCCATACGCTGCCGATTGTGTTGACGGTGACGCAATAGCGACTACGCAGGAATAACTTTCAACTGAAGGCGAAGCTCTTTGTCGGATTGCATGGTGACGGAGAGGGGGACACACTCGAAGCCGGGTACGAGGTTGAAGGTGCGCTCCTCTGGCACGGGTTCGAAGCTATGCGGTGCATCGACGCTGACAACGATTGTGCCCTTTGGCTTGTGGATGCAAATGGTATGGTCGTCCGGCCGCTCGATGGGCTCGCCGGTGCGAGAGATGACGGGAAGAAGGAAGCGCAGCGAGCCGTCAAGGCTGTGCGCTGCGCCGGCGGTAGCCGCGATCTCCACGCTGGACGGGTACAGGAAATAGGAGAGGTGGTAGCGGACCTCTTCGCTCACCGATTGGCGGCCTGCGGTCAGCATGCGTCCATCCGCAGCAAAGGCGATGCTGGCGGGTGAGCTTTTGGCCAGGACCTGCGCTGCATAATCATTCACGCTTGCGTAGGCCGTTTTGCCGCTGACGTATTCAATGCGCGGCGTGAGCGACATATGCGGCTTATCCAGAAATGCCTGCTGGTTGGAGATCTCGATCATCGAGTACTCCGTCATGCTGGCGGTGAGCAGTGGGCCGACTTCGCAGTGGTAGAGGAGTGACAGTGCGCCGCCGGAGACGTGGCCGCCTTTGGAACTACCGTTGGTCTGCACCTCTTCTGTGTAGCTGAAGTCGTAGTCCGTCACGGTAGCGCGCCAGTCGCCGATGGCGGCGAGATGGGTGCCGATCTCCGGGTAGATCTTGAGGCCGTAGGCTTCGTCGCGCGGCAGTTTGGCCCGCTGGGTGGAGGCGAGTTGGGCGTGGCTGCGGTCCAGTACGGTGGCCAGGGCTTTGGCGTGGGTGAAGGCGTGGTGGATACATGGGCGGTCGCCGTGTTGGAAGTAGTCTGGCCCGCCGTAGAGAAGACCGTTGTGGGTGCAGGAGGCCATTAGCTCCAGATTGCGCTGCGCGACTTCGCGGAAGGCAGGATCGTGTGCAGCGAGCAGGACGTAGGCGGGATGACAGCCGTCGGCGGTGCGGCTGCCCCAGTAGCTCCACTTGTAGTTGCGCGTGCCCCAGCTATTGTCCCAGCCGCCGTCGGGCAGCATGAACTCCATATGCGTACGCAGCGCGGCAACGGCCTGGTTGAGCACGGGCGCGTCGTTGGTGAGCACAGCGTAAAGTGCGAGCGCCGGCAGCGACTCTTCCACGTTGTAGCCGAGATCGACAGGACGGCAGCCCTTGGGTGTGACGGCGAGCAGGGGGTGGCCTTCGCCGAAGAGAAGGTTGTTGGGGGTGAAGTAGGCGAGGGCGGCATGCGCCATGCTGTGGGCGCGATCCAGATAGTGCGTGTTGCCTAGCACCTGGCCGCAGAGCGCGAAGGCGAGCGACGAGGTGATGGGATAGTTGATGTTGCCCGTCTCGATGGTAATGAAGCCATCGAGAAACTTCGCAGCGCGGGAGAGACGCTCGGTCCACTGGCGGCGGATAGCGGCATCCAGCAGGGTGCCGTGGTGTTGCAAGGCCTCTGCCAGCGCAATGGTGCGGAAGACGGTGATGCCTTTCCATGAACTGAGCGTGATGTCGTTAACCCAACTGCCGTCGGTGCGGCTCAGGTTCTGCTCGGACCATGCATGCACCAGCAGGGCGGCGCGCAGATACTTTGCATCGCCGGTGGTGTGGGCAACGCGGAGCAGGGGATAGACGGCATCGCCGCAGCGGCCATGCAGGATGCCGCAGGCGGGGCAGAGGAAACCTCCGCGCAGGGCGGGATCGCTGAGGTTGGTGATCTGGTGGGCGAGAAGACCATCGCACCAGGTTTGCAGAAGTGTGGAGTAGAGAGCGGCGCCATGTGCAGGGCGCGAAGCAGCAGTATGTGGGGGTGGAGTGGCGGCGGCGAGGGCGGGGAAGGCAAGGTTTGCGCCGAGGGCCGCGGCTCCAGTGGCGGAGAGGCGGAGCAGGTCTCGACGAGTTAGTTCGTTCTGAAAACTATGCTGTGACATTGGATGGAATGGTAAACGAACGGTAGGACCATGCGCCATTCGGCCGCTATTTATTCCGGAAGAGAGGAAGTTTCGGCTGAGAGGTTCCAGCGCTTGAGGAAGAAGTCCATCAGGCCACCCTGAAGGGCGATGGAGAAGACAACAACGATGTAAGTGGTGGCGAGGATCCATGTGCGGCCTGCGGCGACGGGCACCAGCAGCGCCAGTGCGATGGAGAGACCACCGCGCAGGCCACCCCAGCTCAGGATCAGGATGGAACTGCGAGTTCGCGGGCGCAGCAGGCGAATCGTGCCGATGAGCAGGGCTACGACGCCGAGACGGACTCCGGTGACCACGACGATTGCGGCAAGGCCGGAGCGCAGAGACATAGCTGGGAAGGCAATCGCGAGCACCTCCAGACCGAGCAGAACGAAGAGGAGGGAGTTCATCACTTCGTCAATCAGTTCCCAGAACTTATCGATGCTTTCATGGGCAATTTCGGCGTGCGCGTGGTTCATGTTGAACCGGCGGAGGGCGAGGGCCGCGGCAACTGCTTCGAGGGGGGCGGAGACATGCAGCGCTTCCGCCAGAGCATATCCGCCCATGGCGAGAGTGAGGGTGAAGAGGATTTCCACCTGGTAGGACTGTACGCGGCGCATGAGGACGGAGGCAGGCCACGCTGCGATGATGCCGAGGGCCAGGCCACCGCCGGCTTTGACGAGCAGGGAGAGCGCGACATGGGAGATTGTGGGGGTGGCTCCGCGTGAGGCGTCCAGCAGGGCGAGAAAGAGCACGGCGCCGACACCGTCGTTGAAGAGGGATTCACCGGCGAGCTGGGCCTGTACATTGCCGGGTACGCCGACGCGGCGCAGCATTTCCAGGACGGCGATGGGATCGGTGGGGGAGATCAAGGCTCCGAAGAAGAGGCAGGAGAGCCAGCCAACGTCCATGCCAAGGACGAACATAATCCAGCGCATGAGCACCGCAACCAGTACGGCGGAGAAGACTGTGCCCAGAAGGGAAAGGATAGTGACGACGAATTTTTCGCGCGCAAGGAGCTTGATATCGAGAAGAAAAGCCCCCGCAAAGAGCAGAAGCGGCAGCATGCCATGCAGGATGAGCTGTTCAAAATCGATCTGCTGGACGACGCCTGTGGCCCAAGAGCGCAGCCCCGATGCGCCGAAGCTGAGCAGAGCGATGGAGGATATGCCGGTCAGCGTCATGGTTCCGATGGTGATGGGCAGTTTAAGCCAGCGGGAACTGATCCAGCCGAAGATGGCGGCTGTACACAGCAGCAGACTGACGAGTGCCAGCGGCGTCATAGCTGAGATTCCTCCGCTTAAAGTATGTACCCTGTAAGTCTCAAGATATCAGCAGAGTCTGAAGAGATGAGGGGCTCCACTTACGGAGCGGGGTTTCCGGATGTAATAATCGATTTTCTGTGTCTTTCGCGTTGTCTGAATCGTCTTGGGTAGATGCAGCTTTATTTCAGGAGCAATATCGTGCCACGTCGCATTGCTGTCTCTGTTATTGCCGCGCTCTTCTCGTTTGCAGGTTTGTCAGCCACGATGCATGCGCAGACGGCTCCTGCCGAGCAGGATACGGCGGCCAATGCTGTCTTCCGCGTTCAGTCCCGACTGGTGGTGCTGGACGTGGTGGTTACGGACGCGCAGGGAAAGCCGGTCAGCGGCCTGACGAGCAGCGATTTTAAGGTCTTCGAGGACAAACAGCCGCAGAGCATCAAATTCTTTGAGCAGCCCACCGTGCATGAGTTGCCGACGACGACGAAGCCGGGCGCGACTTTCAACCCGGAAGACGTGCATGCGTACGGACAATCGCCGGTGACGGTGCTGGTGCTGGACGAACTGAACACTCACTATGCCGATACGAACTTTGCCAAGCGGTCGCTGCAGCAGTTTCTGACGAGCCGGCCCGCGACGCTAAATGAGCCGACCATGCTGGTTGCGGTGGGGGATAAAAAGTTTCACTTGCTGCAGAACTTTACGCGTGACCGGGCAGCGCTGCTGGCAGCGCTGGAGGCCCATAAGCCGGGCTACAGCTGGAAGCTGGAGATCGGCAAGAGCACCGGCCCGGAGTCTGTGGAGCGGCTGGACCTCTCCATCAAGGCTCTGGAGCAGATTGCAGAGTCTACGGCGCGGATTCCGGGGCGGAAGAACCTGGTATGGGTGGGCCCGGGGTTTCCATCGCTGGACCCAGCGGGAATCTCTCCGATGGATAACAAGAAGATAACCGATGTCCTGCGGCATGTGACCGATACGCTGCTGGATACAAGGGTGACGCTGTATGCGGTTGATCCGACATCCAATGCTACCGAGGATACTTCGATCACGGACCCGGACCAGCTGATGTTTGCCCGGATGACCGGCGAAAGCACCGGCAGAATGATGGATCCGTTCGACCAGCAGCTCGATTTTGACCGGCTGGGGCCGGTTACTGGTGGGCGCGTACTACGTGGGATCAACGACATTGACCAGCAGATTGCGGCGAGCGTCGAGCTGGGTGATCACTTCTATACCATCGGCTACACGCCAACGAATGCCAGCGAGGCCGGCAGCGCTTTCCGCAAGATCACGGTGAAGTGCCTGAAGCCGGGGACCAGCGTGATGACGCGCGATGGCTACTATGCGGGCGCATCCGCGCGGCAGAAGAGCACGGACAACGTGGCGTCTGACCTGAACAATGCCGTGGCCGCCGATCTGTTGTTCACGGCGCTGCGCCTTCGCGTCGAGCCGATTGGCGGCGATCAGTATGCCGTTCACGTGGCTGCGCCTGGGCTGACATGGACGGCCAGCGATGCCAGCGGCCAGCATGTGGCAGAAGCAGAGGTGCTGGGGGCGAGCATTTCTGCGAAGAATGACGTACTGGCGCACACCCTGCACACCATGAAGGCTACGGCCACGGCAGCGGCGAATGTGCATTCGCCCTCGCTGCCAGCGGACTTTACCATCAGTCTTACACGGCCCAAGGGCACGGTGCGGATGCGCTTTATCGTGCGCGACACCTCCAGCGGCAGTATGGGCAGTTTTGATCTGCGGCTACCGTAGAACGACGGGAATTTTTGGGGTTTACTGTATATCTGTTATGCCCACTAAGTGTTTTGTTTGTTATAGCTTATCGATGACCGATGGGGCTGCAACGGGTAGCGAATCTGGGCGGATGCCAGGGTAAATTGCCTGGAAAAACCCGTTCGGACACCCGTATGAGCTTATGCGCGTTTCACGGGTCCAAGACGGTGAACATGACGGACTAAACGGAGCTCCACGGATAGCCACGGGCATTTGTGCAGCGGGAGCTTGCGAATGTGTGGTTGGCGCGGGCGGAGGCACGTGCGGATTCCTCCACTACGCATCGCAACGTGCCGCGATGCTTTGGTCGGAATGACGGCGGTGGTAGTGGTGACGCATGGGTGGTGCGAGCGGTGCGGTCAAGAAGCCGGTCCCTCCGCTGCGCTGCGGGACGACAAACAAAAGGCAACAAGCGCTGGCTGGGAGATAACAAACACAGACAGGAGCAGAGCTCTCCGCTCGCAATTGCTGATTGGTGATGCAGATGTTGAGGAGATAGGCATCGCGACGCTGGGTGGGGGCGATGGGATGCAGCAGGAAAATGACAGGAAGCTAATATGGCTCTGCTAGAATTCTAGAAATATTACAAATGTTTCACGCTGGCATCGCTCGTTATAGAGAGGGTGGTGCATGGCGGGTTTATATGAAATTCAGTACATATGGGGCCAACCAGTGAAGCGGTTCGGCGGAACGTCCATTTTCAGGAGCGTTTGCCAAAAAATAACTTGGCATTTGGTTGGCTGGCACCTATACTCAACGCTCTTCCTCTAATTCCGGCGTGCAATCCGTAAAGCCAGCGGACGCCGATCAGTTTAACTTCTCACTGCGTTGGAGCTACACAAATGCCGTCTTTTGCTCGTACCGTCAATCGCCTCCTTTGTTGTTCGTTGATCGCAGCCGCCACCATGCTCATGGGGAGCTCCCGTGCATGGGGCCAGGCTGTGCCGCAGTTGCTGCCGTATACCGTCTCTATCCTTGCGGGTGGTGGCGCAGCAACGACTGTGGGCGGGAACTGTCCCACGGTGACTCCAGCAGGGGTAACGCTGATTGCGACTGACACGCTGGGTGACGGCTGCCTGGCGCAGGACGCAGTGCTCAAGATTCCGCGCTATGTGACGGAAGATAAGAATGGAAATATCTTCTTCTCCGATTATGGAAATAACCGAATTCGCCGCATTGATGCAACAACCGGCATTATTACGGTGGTTGCGGGCGGCGGTACGGGAACGTTTACGTCGGGTGTATCACTCGGCACGGACGTGACACTTCCCGGGCCGATGGGACTCGCATTCCAGCCGGTGACGGGTGACTTGTACTTCGGTGAAGGCGGTTCGGGTGGCAGTGATGTGCGGAAGATCACTGCCACTGGCGGTTTGATTACTGGAACCGGTGTCATGACGCGTGTGGTGGGCAATGGCTCATATGGTTACAAGGTGAGCGATGCTGCTGGTACGGCTCCCGTGTTGGCCGCGGCCGGATTGCTTGACGCTCCTGACAGTGTCGCCTTCGATGCGAATGGAACACTTTATATCGGTGAGTATTACAAGAACGCGATTCTGGCGGTCAATTTTGGCTCCAGCCCCATCACGGTGACAGGCGTTACTATTCCCGCCGGAGCGATTGGCAAGATCGCGGGAAACCTCAATACAGATCCTTCAACAGTTGTGGATTGTGCGAACGGTACCTCCGGAACATTTGGTTGTGCCTATGGAACTTTCGTTAGCGGTCATCAGGCAAAGCTCTCCCAACTGGATAGCCCATACGACGTTGCGGTGGATGCTTCCGGTAATGTTTATTTTGCAAATGAGTACATCAATGCTGTTGGCAAGATTGCTGCTGCCACGAATGTTCTGACTCTTTATGCGGGGCTGAATGTTTCTAATACCACCAAGCCGCCCGCTAAGCGTGGGGTAGCGGGAACTTTTGCAATCGGCAGCGACTATGGCCTGTCTGTGGACGGCAATTCCAACCTGTATATTTCGGATGCTCTTAACGGTTTCGTCTGGCGGGTAGATGCTACTACCCAGAATATGTACGTGGTGGCGGGCGGAGGTTCCGGAAATATCTGCGCCACCGGCGATGCAACCGGCAATGGCTGCCCTGCAACCCAGGCGACCTTCGCGTCTACTGGCAGTACCTACGCGACGAACGCCAGCCCGGGTATTGCCGGAATTTTTGCGGACACGGCAAGTAATCTGATTGCAGCGGAGACAACATCCAATCTTCTGCGCAAGATCTCCAGCGGAACGCAGTTTGGAACCATTAATGGATCCAAGCCGGTCCAGACGCTTGAAGTGCATTTCGATGTGGGCGATACATTCTCTTCTTCCGTGAGCGCGGCAACGCTGACGACGGGCGCAAGTAACTTTACCGTAGGCTCATTTTCCACGGCGAACTGTACGAAGTACAGCGATGGCACTACGGATTGCCTGTTGACGTTGCAGGCAAATCCGACGACGCCGGGAGCTTTCACCGGCACATTGCAGATTGTGAGTAATGCAGGTAAGACTAGCACTTTCCCACTGAGCGGCTACTTCATTAACTTTGTAGCGCCTACCAAGACGTACATCTCCTCCTTTACCGCAGGTGGATGCACGGTAACAGCCACAGGCAGTGCGAGTCCGACCACAATCACCGCACAGGTGAAGGGCCAGGTGAACGGCGTGGCCACGGGGAACGTGCAGTTCTTCGTAGATGGCACGCAGGTAGGAACCGGAGCCTTGAATGCTGCAAACAGGGCTTCGTATACCTATACGTTCCCGGTAGGGTCGCACTCGGTATACGCGACCTATGTTGGTGATGCTAACTTCAGCGCGTCCACTTCTGCGCCGAGCCCGATCTCGTCGACGGCGCCAAGCTTTACGATATCGACAAATGCGCTTCCCTATACGGGGCCGGTAGCCAGCGTTACTGTAGTATCGGGCGGATCAGGTTACACTTCAGCACCTGCGGTCACAATTACTGGCGGTGGTGGCAGCAGTGCGACCGCTACGGCCACCGTTGTCAATGGTGCGGTAACAGCTATCGCAGTAAGCGGCGGTTCCGGCTATACCACGGTGCCTACGGTCACAATTACAGGCGGTGGTGGAACCGGGGCCACGGCCACGGCCGTCATCTTGCCACTGTCACTCTGTGTGGTCAACGGAGTTGTACAGTCGCCTTGTGTAAACGCAGGGCAGGCAGCCCTTTACGCCTTCGCTATAACGCCGGTGGCATATACTGGCACGATCAACTTCTCATGCTCGGGTCTGCCGTCGGGCGCCGCATGCGTCTTCTATCCTGGTGATCCGACACTGCCCAGCAGCACCCTGGCGGTAACGCCGTGCGGTGGCCCATACACAGAGTCTCTTTCCATTACAACGACCCAGCCGCAGCCGGTGATATACGGCATTGGAGCATTCGGGAAGGGTAAGTGGGCTGTGCTTGGCATACTGCCGGCTATGTTGCTGGGGATGCTGCTGATGTTCCGCCGTCGTAACACACCGCTGAAATACAGTGGAGTGCTGACGGCACTGGCCTTCATGATTGCAATGGCTAGTGTGGTTGGCTGCGGCAAGGACTTCGGTGATTCGGCAGCAGGAACGCCATCCGGCACCTACTCGGTAGTTGTGACAGGTGTTACCGGTAGCGGTGTTACGCAGTCTCAGACAGTTACCCTGACCGTAAAGTAACGAAACAAGCCGCAGCAGGAGACGAGTTAAGTCTTCTGTCGCGGGCTTCTAACACTGGTCCGCTAAAGCGAACCCAATGAGTGGATTTATCTTAGGAGAGCCTCTGATGCGCCGTATTTTTTCGAAGGCATTGTGTGTTTTGTTTTTCGCATTCGTTTGCATTTGTACCGTCCCCGCGTTTGCGCAGTCGGCTACGACCGGCGCGATTGGCGGCACGATCTATGACCCGGCTGGCTCGGTGCTGGCGGGGGTAGAGATCACCGCGCTGAATGCCGCGACGGGAGAGATTCGCACGACGGTGACGAAGACAAGCGGCGAATACCGCATCACCGATCTGACTCCCGGAACCTATACCGTGACGGTGACGGCGCAGGGCTTCCAGACGTATAAGGCGGTGCAGGTGCCGGTGGCTGTGGGAACGGTGTCTGATATCGCGCCTAAGCTAACGGTGGGCAATGTGTCTGAGACGGTGGAAGTGACGGACGAGACGCCGCTGATGCATACACAGTCTTCGGAGATATCGAGCGTTGTGGATCAGAATATGATCGACAACCTGCCGATCAATGGACGGCGCTATTCGAACTTTGCTCTGCTGACGCCGGGCGTGATTGTGGGCGATCCGGATGGCCTGGGACTGCTTAGCTTCCGCGGTGTGAACTACCTGCTGAATAACTCCACCGTTGACGGCATGGACGACAATCAGGCGTACTTCTCTGAGCAGCGTGGGCGCACGACGGTTTCTTACTCGTTCGCGCTGGCGGCTGTGCAGGAGTTCCAGGTGAATACCTCGAACTACTCGGCTGAGTATGGCCGTGCGGCTGGCGGCGTGACCAACACGGTGACCAAGAGCGGCGGCAACAAGGTCCACGGCGAGCTGTACTTCTTCGATCGCGATAATGCGTTGGGCTCGACGAATCCATATACCAATGTGACGACTGAGCAGCCAGCGGGCAGCGGCAACTACGTGACCAACGTGGTGAAGCCGAAGGATTGGCGGAAGTCATGGGGCTTTGGTATCGGCGGTCCGATTATCCACGACAAACTCTTCTTCTTCTACGCGTACGATCAGCAGCGTAAGAATTATCCCGGCATCTCGCGCTTTACGCAGAATGCTATTAATAATGGTGTGTTTGCGAAGGCGTATCTGAGCTCTGCATCGAACTGCACTCAGAGTGCAGGGGTAAGTACGGGGGCCTATAGCTATACGGATTCTAACGGCCATGTACAGAATCTCACTTCCGCCAGTGGACAGCCGCAGAGCCAAGGACCGGACAGCGGTGGATTTGCCGCTTGCCAGGTGGCAGCAGCTCTCAATGTAAGTTATGCTGCGGGCGTTGCGTATTACTCGCAGGGACTGGCAATCATCCAGTCGTTTACGGGCCAGGTGCCGCGCCGCTCCGATCAGATGAACAACTTCCCGCGGTTGGATTGGCAGATCAACGATAAGAACCGGCTGACGCTGGAGTACAGCCGCTTCCGCAGCAGCGGATTCAGCAATTATCAGAGCGCATCGTCGGTGAACTATGGCAACCATAGTTTTGGCGACAGCTACGTGAAGACGGATTTCGGCATCATGCGTCTGGCGACGGTGGTGAGTCAGTCACTGGTGAACGAGTTCCGCTTCCAGTACGGACGCGACTTTGAATACCAGCTTTCGAGCCCTCCGGGGCCGAATGAGGCATCGCTTGCATCGCGGCCGCCGGGCAATCCGTCTGATCCTGCAGGTTTGCCGCTTACACGCATCGGCTATTACTACGATTCGAGTAACTACTTCCGGATTGGCAAGAATTCCGGATTTGACGCCACTGCGAACCCCAACGAGCGGCGCATCCAAGGAGAGGACATTATCACCTGGTCGCATGGGCGGCACATTACAAAGGCTGGCATCGACATCAACCGAGTCTTTGACTACAGCAGCCAGCTCTATGATGAGAGTGGCGATTACCGCTTCCCGTATGCCTGGAACTTCATCGCGGACTATCTGCATGCGAGCACTGGCGTCGGCCCGGCAAAGGCACATTACTCATCCTTCCTGCAAGGATTCGGTAATCCGAGCATGAATATTGCAACGACGGATTATGCTGGGTTCATTACAGACGACTGGCGCATCCTGCCGAATCTGACACTGACTCTTGGTTTGCGCTACGAGTATGAGCGCATTCCGCCAAATCCGGCTCCGATGACGGCGGCGACGCTGATTCCGGGTACTACTACCCGGGTAAGGGATGAGATTCTAGCAGTAGCCAATGTCACTCCGGATGATCGCAACAATATCCAACCGCGCGTTGGCTTCAACTGGAACGTGTATGGCAACGGGAAGACCCATCTGCGCGGAGGTTTCGGAATCTACAGCGGACGGATCATCAACTCAGCGATTACGTCGGCATACAACCAACAGTTAGGACCAGGCTCGCAGCAGCACTTGAATGCGTCTGCCTGCAACTCGAATGGCTATAACTATCTATGGCCGAACCTGGTGCCCGACCTGACAACGTTTGCGGCAGCATGCGGCGGATTTGGACCGACGATCAATTATTTTGGCAAGAACTTTCAGAACCCACAGGTGCTGGAGACAGATCTAGCGCTGGAGCAGAATCTGGGCTGGAACACGGTCTTTGCTGTGATGTACATGTCTTCGCTGGGCCGCCATCTTGAAGGGGCTTTCGACCAGAACAATTCATGCGCGGGTGATTTTTTCAACGGTACCCCATGCGCGAATAATCCACATTCTTATACGGTCATTAACGCAGACGGGGTGACGCCGGCACCGAATAACTATGTAACCTATCCGCACGGTGGAAAGCCATCACCTCTGGCGGCGAAGGGATATCAGACCGGTAGTACTCTTCGGGTGGACAATTTCTATACCTCCGCGCAGAGGTTTGATGGCAACTACGATGGCTTGGCGAAGATCAACAGCAGCCTGAACTCGAGCTACAACGCGCTGGCGGTGCAGTTGAACAAGCGCATGGGGCAAGGGGTGTCGTTCAATATGAACTACACCTGGGCCCATTCGCTGGACTACAACCCGTATATCGGCAATGATATTCCGTTTGGTGGGCCGTATGATCCGACGAGTATCAAAGACGAGTATGGCAATGGCCAGTTGGATGTGCGTCAGCGCTTTGTGGGCTCGGCGGTATTCCGTCCGAAGACGAATTTCCGCGGATGGTTGAACTACGTTGGCAATGGCTGGCAGCTTTCGCCGCTGGTCCAGATCCAGACCGGTCTGCCGTATACGCCGGTCACTACGGGCGCCAATCCTACAGGTGGCTATGGCCAGGGATCAAACGGTTCTGGTGGTGTCAGCGCCAGCGCCGGCGGTCTGTCGAGGCTACTTATTCTGGGAAGAAATCAGTCCTATCTCCCCAAGACGACGGTGGTCGATCTGCGCTTGTCAAAGCGTTTCTATTTCAATCCGGGCAGCCGGCGCATCAGCCTGGATCTACAGGCAAGTCTCTACAATGCGCTGAATCATCAGAACATCACCAGAGTTTCGCAGACGGCGTATTGCCTGGCTAATAGCAGTGGTGGTACAGCCTCGGCTTCAAATCAAAACTGTCCCGGCAACATCACCACCGCGTATGGAACACCGTCGGGCACAAACAACTTCCTGATCGCGCAGCCTAACTATGGGACGTATGTGAATGCCAACAGCACGCTCTTCCAGTTGACGACGCGCCAGGTGGAACTGTCTGGCAGACTGTACTTCTAACCAAGATGGAATGCTCTACGAGAAAGGCCAGCCTGCAGGCTGGCCTTTCTCGTTTGCGGAATGACGGTGTTGGGTGTCTAGAGCATTTTTACTATGGATGGAATGATTGTGGCGCCATTTAAAAGCAGATTCCGCGCGCTGCGCTTCGGAATGACAAATAAATGAGCTGGGGAATGAGAAATAGATGGGTCGAGGAATGGCAAACAAATAGGTAGAGCTAAAGCTTTACACTGGCAGAAAGATTTGCTCTCGTATGGTGCCTTCGGAATTCGTTGAAGCAATTAGCGGAATTCAAATGGATGTAGATTGTGGTGAAGCCGATTCTTCGCCAGAATGACAGAGCACAGGGTTCAGACAGAGTATGGGGCTCAGAATGACAGGAATATAAGGTGCACGCAAGAAAGCCGGCTCGTGCGAGCCGGCTTTGCTGTGTTATGCGCGTTGGAATGCTAACGGGACTACTTGATAGTCTCTGCTGACGGGGGCGGGGTGGTGAAGATGGCGTTGAGGGCGTTGGCCAGGCGAAGGCCGCCGAGTGCGAGCTGGTCATCGACGATGACAATGTTCTTCTCGAAGTAGGCCTTGTTGACCAGGGAGCCGTTGGGCAGCCAGGCCTCCTGCGCATAGAAGTGGGACTGGTTGGCCCAATGCACAAGATTGCCCACCGTGGCTTCCTGCTCCAGGTTGCGCTTCTTGATGGTGGCTTCAAGCAGATCAACGTACTTCTTTTCACTCAGGTTGCGGTGGTCGATCAGGCCATGGTCCCAGGTGGAGTGGAGGTTGCAGGGCCAGCCGTCACAGTTCAATGCGCCGAACTCGACGACTTTGATATTGTTGCCACCTTTTGCTTCGAGGATGTTATGCAGCGGCTGGTGCAGATCGCCCATGAGATGGATCAGCAGCTTGAGGTCGAGGAGTTGCTCATCCTTTGGGAGATTGGGATTCTTGAGCTGGTTCTCAAAGTAGATGATGCGGTCGATGCTGCAGTCGCGGATGGCCGCCTTCGGGTCGAGCGGGGGGGCGGGACAGTCGCGCATGCGGTCGTAGCGCTCCTGAGAGCCGGGGATGTCAGTAAAGTGCCAGGGCCCGGTTGTGGGGTGATCGTTGCGGTACTCGTCGGCCCAAGGGGCGACATCGGCCATGGAATCCTGCCCGAGGATGGCTTTAACATTCTGGGCGGCGATAGGGGTCAGGTGGTTTTGTGCCACCAGCGCGGTGAGGCGGTGGCCTTCGCGGCTCCACGCATGGGCGGAGAGCGAGGGAAGAGCTGCGACGGCGAGCACGGCAACATGGAGAATGGTTTTTTTCATTGCAGCCCTCCTTGGGCGGCGTGAGATGGCTCAATCACTGAGAGGGAAGGTCTGGAAGAATCAAGCCCGATGGCAGTGAAACCCTAGCATACCGCAGTGGAAGCCATGCTGCCGAGGGTAAATCGTGCGGGGAAGATCTCTCTGTTAATTGGGCATAAAAGCCTTAGCGAAGGGCTTCGCCAGATGATATATTCATAGCTCTTCCCCGCAAGAAACCGTCTCTCCTTCATGACAAGGCAGGTCCTTGTCTCGGAGTATGGCACGGCCTTGGCGGCGGCTTTTCTGGGTTCGGGGAACCGCTGTCGAAATGCGCTGAACAACAATCGGGAGTTGGACTGATCTTTACGGATGCCGGGCACGGCGCAGTCCCACATCCAATCACCCGAACAGTACGCTGACCAGGGACTTGTGTGCGCTGCGGGGACAGGCCGCATGGGTTTTGGTGTGAGAAAGAAAGAAGGGGGCGCGGTATGGTCTGGCTTCCTTTTCATCTTGTGAAAGTAATCGAAGGAGGGGGCTACATGATCACTGAATACAGTACAAAAGTCCCGTATTACCTGAAGTGGAATTATTCCGAAGCGCAATACGTTTTACCGTTCAAGCGTTAGTGAAAGCAGCTATTATGGCCGCAATGAATTGTATGACGGCAGCAGGTATTAACCATGGACTATGGAACACTTTTATTCTCCAATATCGCGTCGGTAACTGTATTTGTGCTGTGCATGATTACGCTGGCGTGGCGTAACCGGCAGGTCAAGGGGTTGGGTTGGTTTGCGGGTGGGCTTGTAATGTTGCTGGCAAAGCTTACTCTGCAGGGATTGGAAGGCAAGGTGCCGCCGATTCTTAGCGGTATGGCTGCGAATGAGCTTTACCTTGTCTCGATCGTGATGCAGTTGTTAGGGTTGCGCTGGTTTGTGGTGCGGAAGCCGGTGCGCATGGTGTGGGTGGCGACCACATTGGGGTTGCTGCTGGCCACCTATAGCGCATTGTTTGTGTTCAGAATTCCGTATAGCGGCAACGTGATGAACCTTCCATTCGTCACGGTATGCGGCTGGTCTGCATGGCTTTTGCTGCGTAACGGACGGGGAGCGTTTACGGCGGTCTCGCGGGTGTCGGCGGTGATTCTCTTCGGAGAGATGGCAGTGGCAGCTTACCGCGCGATGCTGACGAATTTTCGTTATACGCGGCCCTGGGAAACGGTCAATGCGGAAGCCGATGCGCACTGGCTCAATTCGCTGGCGTGCATGTTCTTTTTTGCTACGTTCATGGTGATGTGCGAGTTGTGGTTTCTGGTGACGGAGCTACAGCGGGAGTTGGCGGAACAGGCGCGGACAGACTCGCTTACGGGCGCACTCAATCGCAGGGCACTGGAGGAGGCAGCTTCAAAAGAATCTGCGCGGAGTATGCGCTCTGGCCATCAGCTCTGCATGATTATGCTGGATATAGACCAGTTTAAACTGCTGAATGATAAGTACGGCCACGCGGCAGGCGATTGCGTGCTGCAGGCTCTTGTGCTCAAGGCGAAGTCGATGCTGCGTAAGCAGGATCTGATGGCACGAACGGGCGGCGAGGAGTTTACGATCCTGCTGCCGGATACGCCGGCGCGGGCAGGCGCCGAAGTGGCGGAGCGGATCCGACAGGCTATAGAGCAGATGGCCGTCCCGTTTGAGAATGGCGAGTTGAGCTTCACCGTGAGCATGGGCGTGGCCCAACTTGAGCCGGTGCTGGGGAATTGGGAGGGCATGATGCGGCGTGCCGACATCGCAATGTATGAAGCCAAGGAGCACGGACGCAACAAGGTAGCGGCCCTATTGCCGGATGTTATGAGCAAGGTAGCTGCGATATAGATTTTGCAGAGGAAACGCTGGCGAAATTTGGGTGGAACTTAGAGCATTTTTGCTGTGGATGGGGTGATTGTGGCGCCACTTAAAAGCAGATTCCGCGCGCTGCGCTTCGGAATGACAAACAAAGGGGTATAGCTAAACCCCCATACCCCAATAGGAAATTTGCTCTACAGAATCAGAGGCTGCGCTTCGGTATGGCTGTGTGGCCGCGCCGTGAGTGTGACGGCAGCTGACATAATCAATGCGCCACCGAGCCATGCGCTTGGACCGAGCCGCTCGCCCAGCACAAACATGCCCAGCAGGCTCCCGGTGAGCGGTTCAAGATTGAGAAAGACGCCAGCCATCGAAGCCGGAATCTGGGTGAGGCCGTAGTTCCAAAGCAGGGTAGTGACGGCGGTGCAGAGTAGACCGCTTGCCGCCAGGGCACCCCAGGCGCGCAAGGAAACATGCGCCACCGGAGGCATGCCATTGCGAAGCAGGACCCACGGCAGCAGCATGACGGTTCCGGCCAGGAGCCCCCATGCGGTGACCACGATGGCGTTGTGTTTCTGCATGAGGTGCTTGTTCAGGAGAATCCAGATGAGCGATACGAAGAGCGAGAGCAGGACGAGGAGATCCCCGGCGAGGGAGGGGCCAGCGCCAGCGTGATGTGCGCCTGCAGCGATGAGAATGGCTCCACAGGTGGAGCCGATCAGTGCGAGCCAGCCAATGAGGTCTACCCGTTCGTGAGCGAAGATGGCCGCAGCCACAGCGAGCATTACGGGCAAAGCTCCTACCATCAGCGAGGCATGGGAGACGGTGGTGAGGGATAGGCCCTGGAACTGCAACAGGAATTGCAGGGGCACGCCGAAGAAGGATGCGAGCAGGAGCAAGCCCCATTCATGGCGGGTGAAGTGCGGGCGGTGGCGAAAGCAGATGGGGACCATGGCGACGCAGGCGAAGAGGAAGCGGTAGAGTACCATGTGTCCGACGGACATTTCACGCAGAGCGAATTTGCCGAAGAAGAAACCTGTGCCCCAGAGCGTTCCAGCTCCGGCGCAGGTGGCAATGCCGTATAGAAGTCGTTGCGGCCGAGCAGACATAGCTTTCCTTGTGAATGAGCCCATGGTCAGCGTGTCTACCGCAGATTGAAATTCCAGGCGAGCAGAGATCGCATTTGCCGGGATTGGCTACAACGTGGCTTGCATTCTTTTCTAAGTCTCTATTTTACAGCGAGCCTAATAATTCGTAGCGAGTTCTGCGCTGGGTGCTTAGTGGATTTCCTGGCGAAAGAGTGCGTGGAATTGGGCAGCGGGCATGGGCTTGCCGAAGAGCCAGCCTTGGCCCAGTATGCTTCGGCCTGCGGTGCGGAAGTACATGGCTTGCTCTTCGGTCTCAATGCCTTCGACGACAACCAGTAATTCCAATTGCGCGGCCATATCCAGAATCTGAGGTACAACGGAGGCCGTGACGGCTTCCGTGCCGATGGTCTGGGTGAAAGAGCGGTCAATTTTGATGCCATCCACCGCCAGCCGATGGATGTAGGAGAGGCTCGAGTATCCTGTACCGAAGTCATCTATATAGAGGACATGGCCGGCATCTTTTAGCTGTGAGAGTGCCTGGATCGCGGTCCTGTGGGTGGCGGTGGAGCGTTCCGTCAGTTCCAGTCCAATGGCGGAGCTCTGAATATTATGTCGCTCCAGGCTGCGTTTCAACACTGCGGGAAACTCAGGATCGGTCAAATCCTGCGCGGTGATATTGATTGTGACCCGTATGTCTTTTGACCGCAGCAGATCGCCCATTTCACCCAGGACACTGTGTATGGCCAGACGGGTGATCTCGCTGGCAAAGCCGCGAGATTCGGCGAGTGCCACAAAGATATCTGGTCTGACGAACTCGTTTTCTTCATTGATCCAGCGGGCCAGTGCTTCCGCACCCAGAATGCGCCGGGTCTGGAGGTCAACGATGGGTTGATATACAAAGGTTAGCGCTTGCTGACGGATGGCACGGCGCAATTGCTGCTCCATGGAGCGCTGCCGCATGCTGAAGAGCACGGCACTTAGGGCGAAGGACGCGCCCAGCAGACCGCCTACCACCATACTGGCCGTAAGGACTAGTCTCCCTTTTGCCAACACGTCGCTTCGCGACTCGATGGCAACCTGACAGACCATGGAACGTGATGAACACGTCGGCTGATAGAAGATGCCGTTCCGTTCCAGCCGCTTGCCGGCCAGGAGTTCTTCCTTCGTAAGCGATACGGTGGGGCCGTAGGTCTGCACGATTTGCCCGGTTTGGCGATCAAACAAAAATGCACTGTAATAGAGTGGCGGTTCGTTGAAGTTCTGGATGGATTCTGGATTTAAAACCAGGGATACGCTATCGGTTTCAACCACAAAGCCCTTGGATTGAGGGGAGATCATGAGAGGCGTGTCTACATGGATCCTCACGTTATGCGTGGAGATATCGGGATTTAGCGAAGGCTTTGGCCTGGTCAGTCTGCCGATACCGGTGGTGCAGTAGAGCTTGCCGTTCTTCATCCGGCCGATATCTCGAATGTGTTCGGACCTGAATACATAGTTCCGCATGAATGCCAGTTCTTCATCCGAACAAAAGGACAGATTGGCATGGAGAACGGCGGAGATAGCCTCGGTATCTTCGTCGCCGAGTTTCTCCCCGATGCGCACCAGCCGGTTGGCATAGGATTGCAACTCGGCATGTGCTGCGTGCAGTTGGATAGCATGAGCGGCGACGTAGGCAATGACCGCACCGAAGATACTGCCGCAGAGAACGACGGCAAGGCGAGTTGCAGGTTTATGGCTAACGATTCGAAATAGCTTCGCATCCATACCCAACAACCTTTCACATTTTATTGAGCTGGCCAAGGAGTTAATTGCGGAGCGGCGAAGGGTGCTCATGCGAATTTCCAGTACAAACTCTGTGGGGCCAGAGAAATAAACGCCAAAGAGGTGCCATAAGCTTCTGGAGTCAAATAAATAATCGCCATGGTGCTTCTTTGCGTTAACTGCTGTGAATGGTTGCGTTACAGGCGGTTAGGGGCAGGCAGACGGGGTGCTGGGAGAGATGCTCCCAACCGGAATTTAATTTGGGGGTACACAGCTGAACCTCTCTTCGAGTACAGTGTTGGGTATCTTCCCTGACAGCTCGTTGTGCGCTTGCATGTCTGGAACTATCCAGATGCAGAAATTGTTTGTGTTTTGTTGCTTAGGCCCGAATAGATCGTGCAGATTGGAAGCCACTTGCATATTGCAATTCTGAAAGAAACTGCCCCCCTTGAAACCCGTGTCGCGTTGATGCCGGAAGCAGTAAAAACGCTTGTCGGCCAGGGAATGGAAGTCTTCGTCGAAGCTGGTTGTGGTGAACATGCCAGCGCCAGCGATGCAGACTACATCAGCGCGGGAGCCAAAATTGGCAATCGGGACGAGCTGCTCGCATCAGCTGACCTGTTTCCTACGGTCAACTGCCTGACGGCGGCGGATCAAAACAAACTGAAGGCCGGAGCCACCGTGGTCGGCTTCCTGCGTCCGCTGGATGAGCCCGCGCTTTTTCAGGCCGCTGTCAGCAGAGGCGTGACCCTGTTCTCCATGGAGTTGGTGCCGCGCATTACGCGTGCCCAGTCAATGGATGCACTGTCTTCTATGGCGACGGTGGCCGGCTATAAAGCCGTGCTGATCGGCGCCGATGCGATGCCGCGTATGTTCCCCATGCTGATGACGGCCGCAGGCACGGTTCCACCGGCGCATGTACTGGTGCTGGGCGCTGGCGTGGCGGGTTTGCAGGCCATTGCGACGGCGCGCAGGCTGGGCGCTGTGGTGGAGGCGTATGACGTGCGCGCTGCTGCTGGCGAACAGGTGAAGTCGCTGGGAGCGAAGTTTCTTGAGATCGATCTCGGCGGTATTGAGACCGAAGACAAGGGCGGCTACGCGAAGGAGTTGACGGAAGAGGCGCTGGAACGTGGCCGCCAGCTCATCATCAAGCAGGCGAAGACCTCTGACCTCATCATCACTACGGCGCTGGTTCCCGGACGCAAGGCTCCGCTGCTGATCCGTCGCGAGGCGGTGGAAGGTATGCGAACAGGCTCGGTGATTGTTGACCTGGCTGCTCCCAACGGCGGCAACTGCGAACTGACGCAGCCGGGAGAGACGATCTCGGTCAACGGCGTTACGATCTTTGCGCCGCTCAATCTTCCCGCTGCTGTTCCGGTCCACGCCAGCCAGCTGTATTCGCGCAACGTGGCTAATTTGCTGCAACTGCTTGTGAAAAATGGCGCGCTGAACCTTGATATGAACGATCCGATCATCAAGGGTTCGTGCGTCGCACACGCGGGACAGGTTGTGAACGAGAGAGTCGCGGCGGCTTTGCAGCCACGCGCATAGCAAACGGAGGAAATAGTGAGTTCACTGGTCTTATTTGCAATGCAACTGGATGTACCGGCGGCATCGAAAGCCATGGATCCCATGGTCCTGATTGGGTCGGTTTATGTCTTTGCCCTGGCCGCGTTTCTGGGCTATCAGGTCATTTCACGCGTTCCCCCGCTGCTGCATACGCCGCTTATGTCGGCCACGAACGCCATCTCCGGCATCTCGCTGGTGGGTTCGCTGGTCATCGCCGGCGCGTATGAGTTCAACGCCCACAAGTTGTTCGCTGGTGGCCCACAGTCGCACGCTTCCATCGCAACCCTGATGGGGTTTGTGGCTGTCTTCACCGCTACGGTCAACGTCGTCAGTGGCTTTGGCCTGACGGACAGGATGCTGAAGATGTTCCGCAAGGACTTCAAGGTGAAGGAGGCGCACAAGTAATGGAACCCATGCAGACAGTGCAGCAACTTGTGCAGCATCCGAACTACTTTTTGGAGTTCACTTACCTCATCGCCTCGATTCTGTTCATCTTTGGACTGAAGGGGCTCAGCCATCCTGACACCGCGCGGCGAGGTATGTTCCTGGCCGAAGGCGGCATGGCGGCTGCAATCATTGGAACGCTCTTCCACCAGGACATCCACTTCTTTGGATGGATCATCGCCGGTCTGATTCTGGGCTCGATGGTTGGGGCAGCCTTTGCCTTCTGGGTTCCGATGACAGCGATGCCGCAACGGACCGCGCTTTCGCACGCATTTGGCGCTACGGCGGCGGCACTCGTCGGCATCTCTGAATTCGTGATGCATGCGGACACCATGTCGCTGTTCACGCGCAGCGCGCTGGGGCTCGAAGTGATGCTGGGCACCCTGACCGCCACCGGTTCGCTGATCGCGTGCGGCAAGCTACAGGGCGTTATCGCTGGCGCTCCCGTGCAGTTCAAGGGGCAGCAGTATCTGAACCTGCTGATCTTTCTTGGCATGACGGGCTGTTTCGGCTACTCGCTCTACGATCCTTCAGCTACGCTGGCCTTCTACGGCATGGTGGCTCTTGGGCTGATCTTCGGCGTGATGCTTGTCATTCCTATCGGTTCAGCGGATATGCCGGTGGTCATGTCGCTGTTGAACAGCTATGCCGGACTGGCTTCTGCCGCGACCGGTTTTGTGCTGGGCAACAACATCCTGATCATCGCCGGTACGCTGGACGGATTCTCCGGTTTCATCCTCTCCGTGCTGATGTGCAAGGCCATGAACCGCTCCATCACCAATGTGCTGTTTGGCGGTTTTGGCGCGGTTCAAGCGGCGGGGACAGCGGGCGAACACGGCGTGATGCGCGAGATCAAGCTGGACGACGCCGCGGTGCAGCTTCGCTATGCCAATAAGGTCGTTTTCGTTCCCGGATATGGCCTGGCTACGGCGCAGGCGCAGCACGCTGTTCGTGAGCTGGCCAATGTGCTGGAGGGCTTTGGCGTGACGGTGAAGTATGGCATCCACCCGGTGGCGGGGCGCATGCCCGGCCACATGAACGTGCTGCTGGCGGAGGCTAACGTTCCGTACAGCGAACTGGTGGAGATGGAGCAGATCAATCCGGAGTTTCCCACGACCGACGTGGCCGTCATCATCGGCGCGAACGATGTGGTGAACCCGGACGCACGCGACAATCCTGGCAGCCCCATTGCTGGAATGCCGATACTTGAGGTGGATCGTGCACGCTCTGTGATCGTGCTGAAACGGGGTCAAGGACGTGGGTTCTCAGGGTTGGAGAATCCGCTGTTCTTCAAGTCCGTTACCGGCATGCTCTACGGGGACGCTAAATCTACCTTGACTGCGCTGACCCAGGCGGTGCAGAACGTATAAGCCTTTGCAGAAAAAACTTGTACCGTTAGCTGGCCAGAAGAGATATTCTTCTGGCCATTTTTTTGTGGGGCTTGATAGGCGTTTGGGGTTCATAGAAATCCTTCGACTTTGGTCAGGGAATCAGGGCACAGAAAAGCCCGCTTGCGCGGGCTTTTCTATTGCAGCAATCAGGTGTCCCTCTGGCTTAGTAGTACAGCGTGAGCGAGAACTGCATTTTGCGGCCGTTGGAGGAGGTGCTGGCATTGGTGCCGTAAGTGGAAACGATCTGGCCGAAGGTCTTGCTGTTCATGTAGGTTGTGCCTCCTGAACAAGGAGCAAGCCCGGTGTAGGAGATTTGTGAACTGGAGCACGAGAAGGTACCACCAACTTTGGCAAGGTTGGGAGTATTGAAGATGTTCAGAGCTTCAGCACGGAACTGCAGGCGCATATCCTGGCGAACCTGCCGTAAGGGGAATGCGCGTCCCAGACCCATATTGGTCATGATGTAGCCGGGACCACGGAAGTTATTGCGGCGCACCGTACTAAAAGTCCCGGGCACCGGATAAGTGAACGCGGCGGTATTGATCCATTGGCGGACTTTGTCGATGCGATGACGGTTGCTGGGAAGAAGAGGATTCATCCCGGGGACGATCTCTGCCCTCTGGTTCGGCTCGGCATCAAAGGCGGAGTCATTGTTGATGGTGACGCTGAACGGCTGGCCTGTCCGCGCACTGTACGTACCGGAATAGGTCCAGTTATTCAGCGCGGTGCGGACCAGCCTGTATCCATTGACCATCTTCGGCGGATTCAGCGACCAGCCCAGGGTAAAGATGTGGGTTGCATCACCGTCCGAGAGGCCGCGATCGGAGCTCACATTGAAGACGTTGGGGATGGCGTTCTTGATGTTGGTGCCATCCGAACTCAGATCGATCGACTTGGAATAGGCGTAGGAACTGAGCAGGGTAAGCCGTTTGCCGCCGCGCTGGGTGTATTGCACCTGCAGTCCGTTGTAGCTCGAAGTGCCAATACTGGCAAAATCCACCAGACCTATGCCGCCGTAGTTGAACGGCGTATAACGCAGGCGCTGTCTGGTTGAAGATGGATTAGATGCATTTTTAAACGCGGGGCAATATTTGGCGTGATCGGCCTGGCTATAGGGGCCGGTACAGTCGAAAATGGCTGGATTCAGATCGAAGGGAACGGTCATCTTGCGGCCGAAACGACCGACATAATTTGCGCCCAGCGTACCGCCATGAGGCACCTTGTACTCAAAGCCAAAGTTGATGGCCATCAGATAAGGCGTACGGAAGTTGCGATCGGGAAAGAAGTTGCTGTAAGGCGCCTGGAAAGCCGGGTTCGCTTTGTTATAGCCGGTAGGCAGAGGGGGATAGCCTGCTAGTGGATTGGAGAGGCCGCCAGGGGGAAGATTTGCGAAGATCTGGTAGTAGAAGGGTTCGCCAACACCGATTACGTTGGCATTGATGGCGTCAAAGAACATACCGAAGCCGCCGCGGAGGGAAAACCGTCCTGTGCCAAAGACGTCATAGGCGAAGCCGAGGCGGGGTACCACGCCATTGTAGTCGGTTGGCACAAGGGATTTGAGGACGCCGTGATCGCCGGGGAATGCAAGGCCGCCGATCGCTCCGGGGAAGACCGTAGACTGGTGGCCAGGAATAAACGTTGAGGCATAACCGGTGGGCTGATACCACTGGAAGGGCAGTTCGTAGCGGACACCGAGATTCAGCGTCAACTTCTGGGTGACCCGCCAATCATCCTGCGCATAGAAAAACATGTCGTGCTGGATTCCGCCCTGCACCAGCTTTGAGTTAGCCGTCATGCTGTTGAGCAGCCCCATGGCTGCATCGCCAAAGGAGTTGCCCGTGAAGGTGGAACTGAAGGAAAGCGACCCAGGGTAATCCGAACTGTTTTGATACTGCAGGCGCAGGAAGTTCGCACCGAACTGATAGTTGTGCTTGCCTCGCGACCAGGACAACTGCTCTAACAATTCGACGTTTTCGTTGACCTTGATGGAATGGGCCTGGCTGGTGGATCCCAGGGAGTAATAGCTGGAGAAGTTGATATAAGGCATTGTCGGAATGCCAGGTTCGATGAAGGGTGCGCCGAAGTCATTCAGGGTCCGGTGCTCGTCGGGAGATATTTCATTCACGTAACGCTTGTATCCGAGACGAACCGTGTTGACGATATTCGGCGTGACAACCCAGGTCTCGCCGATATTGCCGAAGTTGCTGGTGGCAGTGTTGTAATCGATGACGTAACCGGCAACACCTGCAGAAGCACTGTTAATGCCGGGAGCGGTCTTGTCATTCGCCTTGATCAAGTTGTAGCGCGCATCGATCGTGTGTTTGTCGTTAATCCGCCAGTCCATGCGAGTGAGGGCGTTTGAGTCAAACTTGGGCTGGGGCGCGGTGGTGACAACGGTGAGCGGCATGAAGGTAGCCTGGATGCGTGCCATCACAGGGTTCAGGCATTCGATGGGGATTTCTGCGTAGGGCAGGTAGCTCGCCGTTGTCGACGTAATTGCTTCTGCCACGCCGGTATAGGGATTGATCGGAGCCGCGACTCCTGTAACCGGAGCGATACCGCTATGCGGATAATAGTGATTGGCAGCCCAGTCCCGGACAGCAGAAGAGGAGATCAGCGCTTCACATGTCTGCTGAGAGGCTGACTCGAGCATTGCATTTGCATCGGCCGCCGTAGCTCCGGAAGAGGAAGAGCCATCCTGGTTCTCGGGGTTGGAAAATTTTCCTCCCTGAACCTCGTCCATAAAGCTGGCGCACAACCGACCGGCAAACGGGCCCGGTGCGGAACAGGGACGGTCATAAGCCGGAGTTGCCTGAGTTGCGGCACTGAATACGTTCGGGCTGCCGTACTTGTATCCGCGGTCAGCATACGACGGCGGATTCGTGGTCTGATCGCCGATTGCCTGCAGCCGCATAATGATCTGCTGGAATGACCCGAAGTAGAAGAGCCTGTCCTGCTTAATTGGGCCGCCAATGGTGAAGCCGAATTGATTGATATTGTCTTCCGGGGCCTTGCCATTTGGCAGCTCGTTCAGGTAATCCTGCGCATCGAACATCTGGTTGTGAAAGTACTCCCAGACGGCGCCATGAATCGTGTTGGTGCCGGTGTGTGTCAATACATTAAAGACGCTGCCAGAGTTGCGTCCGTACTGGGCCTTGTAGTTATTCAGCAGAACGCTGATCTCCTGCAGTGCGTTTGGCGGAGGGTAGTTGATACCGGTGTTTTGGAAGAGGTTGTTCCACATCAGACCATCGAAGAGCATCAGGTTCTGGGTGGTACGTGAGCCGCCGACGGAGTAGGTTGGTCCCTTGGTATCGCCGGTTGCCGTGGTCGGCGCATTGACCTCGGTAACGCCGGGGAGCAGGCCGGCCATGGCGACCACATTACGGCCATCGATCGGGATGTCTTCCACCAGCTTGTTGTCAATGAGAGTTCCGAGGGTGGCCGAACGCGCATCCACTGTGGTGCCGGACTCTTCTACTGTGACAGTATCTGTTGCCTGACCAGCGGACAGCTTGGCAACGATTTTGGTATTCGAGTCAGCGTTGACGACGACGTCCGTGACCTGGTAGGCCTGGAAGGTCGGAGCAGAGACCGTGAGCACGTACTTGCCGAGCGGGATGCTCTGCAGCAGGTATTCGCCGGAGTTACCGGTGGTCACGGTGCGGGTAAAGCCCGTTTCGGGGTTTGTCAGAATGACGGTAGCGCCCGGGACGATAGCACCCGTAGTGTCCACTGCGGAACCGTAGATGGTGCCGGTATTCTGCGCCTGTCCGAAGGCCGCATGGGCGCTGGCGAACAGCATAATCGCAACCAACACCGTTGTAAAAAGCCCCATCACACGTGTACGTGTGACCTTATGCAACGTGGATACCGTGCCGCGCAAACTCGCAGTTTTGCTCTGCGAGAGCATCGCAATCATCTTCATGCTGACCTCAATCGGGGTGCCAGGTGTTACTGGTCTGACCAAATATATAACCGTCGGAAAG
>DASWOP010000242.1:0-2002 GCA_036404255.1 Acidobacteriaceae bacterium
CATCGTTCCCAGGTCTCAGAAGCGAGACCTGGGGCACCCGCTGTATTGCCCCACCGGAACACAGATGGCGTATGCGCTTTGCAGTTTATTCCCTCTTCGCTGCAATAAAACTGGGCATCCTGCGTCTTGTGAGTGAGAGGAAATGGCTAACATTCGGTATGGAGCAAGGGTCGACGCGGCTGGCGGAGGTATTCGCGCGAGAGAAGAGCCGCTTTCTGCGGTTTGTGCAGCACCAGCTCTTCGATCGAGATGAGGCTGACGCGGAGGATATCGTCTCGGATGTGGCGTTCAACCTGCTGCGGCGCGGGGACCTGGTGGGCGAGATTGAGAACCTCACAGCGTATATCTATCGCTCGCTGACGAACCGGATTACGGACCAGCGCAGGGGACGGGTGCCGATGGTAGCCCTCGATGCGGAGGAGAGCGAGCAGGCGGCGGCAGTTGAGATTCCCGATGACAGGCCGGGGCCGGAGCAGGCGCTGGAGCAGCATGAGCTGCACGACCGGCTGGCGGCGGCGCTGGATAAGCTTGCGCCGAAGGAGCGGGCGGTGTGGCTGGCGACCGAGGTGGATGGGCGCAGCTTCCGCGAGCTGGCGGAGGAGTGGGACGAGCCGATGGGAACATTGCTTTCACGGAAGAGCAGGGCGGCGGCGGCACTGCGCCGTTCGCTCGCCGACTACAGAGATCGATGATTTGAAGGGGTGAAGACGATGTGGGAACACAAGCATGGTTGGGATGAATCGAAGCACAGCAAGGTGTATCTGGTGGTGGTGCATGGCGCGTTTGCCGTGGTGATGGGGGCACTGCTAGCGCTGGGCTTCGGCTACCTGGTGATGCTGCTGTGGAATGCGGTGCTGCCAGCGGTAGCTGCCGTTCACCACATTACGTATTGGCAGAGCGTTGGGCTGCTGCTGCTGGCGCGCATCCTGGTGGGCGGATTTGGACGCCATGGGCACGGACATGGGAGTGGGAGCCGGCAACGCCGCGAGGCGTGGCGGGACTATGAGGCGTGGTGGCGCGAGACGGGGCGGCAATCGTTTGACGAGTTTGCCCAGGGACGCGGCGAGCGGAAGAGCGAATAGAAAATATTTCGGACGGCTGTCTGAAAATTTCTGCAATAAACCGGCAGCGCGCCCGTCACAACCACAGAGTCATAATTTTTAAGGAGTAATCCATGTTGGAACAAAAGTATTTCGATGCGTTTCAGACGATGTGGGGACCGTTCCCCGAGCCGGTGATGCTGATCCATAAGGACCGGACGATTCTGGCGACAAACACGCTGGCGAAAGAGATTGGGATTCCCAACGGAATCAAGTGTTTCTCGCTGAATCCGGAGGCAGCCACGAAGTGCTGCAAGCAGTGCAAGGCTGCGCTCGCACTGCGGGAAAACAAGACTGTATCCAGCGAAGAGGTGCAGAACGGCAAACGCGTGATCGGGTACTGGATGCCGCTGAAGGAAGAAAAGGACGTCTATGTCCACTTTGGCATTGGCACGGCAGAGGCTCTGGGCTGCATGGTGAGCCAACCAGTGCCGACCCCGGAACTCGTAAATCTATAAGTAGATTTGGATTGCAAGGCCGGAACGAAAGACTGCCGGCCTTCGAATCAAACCGGTGCTGCCTTTTCAGCTCAACTCTTTGGAGTGGGAGTGAAAGGGGCAGGCACAGTCTGAACCCTCAAGCTGGCATTAGAAGCGCGCGCGCCAGCTTGAGGAGACGTGGGTGGAGATCGCTATGGTGGAAATTCCGAAGGAAGTACAAGATTTTATCCCCGGCAAGCTCGCGTGGGTGGCCACTGCCTCCAGCGAAGGGGTGCCGAACGTTACGCCGAAGGGCAGCCTCAAACTGCTTGATTCTCAGCATATTCTGTTCGCCGATATTTTTTCATTGAAGACCAGGAAGAACCTGATCGAAAACAATAAGATCGCGGTCACGATTGCGGATGTTTCCAACGGCAAGGGCTATCAGCTCAAGGGCACTGCCGAAGTTCTGGATTCGGGACG
>DASWOP010000243.1:0-9996 GCA_036404255.1 Acidobacteriaceae bacterium
GCCCTCAAGCTCTCTTGACTATGCTGTATCGCTCGACGCACTGCCTCTGTCGTTCGGGCGCTCCCGTGAAGAATCTGTCCCATAGTGCCTCCTTCTGACGTTCAGAAAAGTATGCACCATCTATCTCCGGGACTAAACAGCTACTTCTGGTCGCGCGACTCGAAATACATTCTCTACGCCCAGGATAATGGCGGCGATGAAAACTTCAACGTCTACGCCATTGATCCGAAAGCGCCCGCAGACAAGGCGACCGGCGTACCCGTGACCCGCGCACTGACGAATATGCAGAAGGTGCGAGTCATGCTGTATGCCGCGCCTAAAGCCAAGCCGGATATTCTCTACATCGGCCTGAATGATCGCGACCCGCGCTACCACGACCTCTACGAACTGCATCTTTCGACTGGCGAAAAGAAGCTGGTGAAGAAGAACACAGAGCAGATCGCAGGTTGGAACTTTGATCATGCCGGTAACCTTCGGCTGGCGGAGCGCACCACCCCCAGTGGCGACACTGAAATCCTTCGTGTCGATCCTGACGGATTCAAGCAGATCTATACCTGTAGCGTATTGGAAGGTTGCGGCGTCAGAGGCTTCGATGCTGCCAACAAAAACTTCTATCTCGAGACAAATAAGGGATCGCTGGATCTTACGGAGTTGGATACGATGGATCCGGCTACCGGTGCGATCACGAAGTTCGAGAGCGATCCCCTGAAGCGTGTTGATTTTGGTGGAGTCACCACTTCGGAAGTGGATTACCGCGTCCTCTTCACCTCGTACGAGGACGACGAGCAGCGCCGTTACTTCCGCGACAAGACGTTTGAGAAGGATTTCATCTGGCTGCAAGCAAAACTTCCCGGCATGGAAATTCACTTCGGTTCCCGTTCAAATGATGAGAATCTATGGATCATAAGTGCGGCCAGGGATGTGGAACCCGGTGAGACGTACATCTGGAACCGCAAGGCACGCACACTTACCCTGCAATACCGTATCCGTGAAGAGATCCCTCGCGCATCGCTCTCCGAGCGGAAGCCCTATCACTTCAAGTCCTCTGACGGGCTGGACATCCCCGGCTACCTGACGCTGCCCAAAGGTCTTGCCACAAAGGGGCTGCCGCTGATCGTGCTGCCGCATGGCGGGCCATGGGGACGGGACTCCTCTGGCTACGATACCTTCGCGCAGTTCTTCGCTAACCGTGGCTATGCTGTTTTGCAGCCCAATTTTCGCGCCTCCACTGGTTACGGCAAGAAGTTCTTGAATGCAGGGAACGGCGAATGGGGTCGCAAGATGCAGGACGATCTGACCTGGGGTGTGAAGGCTCTGGTCGCGGATGGCACCGTGGATGCGAAGCGCGTGGGTATCTTTGGCGGCTCCTATGGAGGGTACGCCACACTGGCTGGCGTTGCTTTTACCCCCGACGTCTACGCTGTTGCGGTCGCCTATGTTGCTCCGAGCAATCTCATCACATTGCTGGACGCCATTCCGCCGTACTGGGAGGCGGGACGCAAGCAGATGTACGCACGTATGGCAGACCCGACTACGCCTGACGGCAAAGCTCTGCTCGTTGCGGAGTCGCCTCTAACCAAGGCCAAATCGATCATTACTCCCCTGATGGTGATTCAGGGCAAGAACGATCCGCGCGTCAACGTCCGCGAGAGCAACCAGATTGTGGCTGCAGTGCGCGACAACGGTAAGCCGATTGTCTACCTGGTCGCACCGGATGAGGGCCACGGCTTCGCGCGGCCCATCAATAACCTGGCGATGGTCGCGGAGATGGAAAAATTTATCGCACCCTATCTCGGAGGACGCTATCAGGAAGAGGTTCCTGCTGATATAGCCGCTCAACTGAAGATTCTGCTGGTTGATCCGAAGACGGTGGATGGCACTGTCAAACTGGAAGGCGCATTGGCTCCACAAAAATGACGTGGGCTGTTGCTGGAAGTGGTACCTCGCGCACACAGCAGGTTGTCTTCTGCATCCAACAGTTTAAGTTGGATTTAAGGGGACAAAATTAATGGGAAATACCAGACTTCTTCTTTTCGCGTTCCTCATTCTTTGCGGCCTGGTGCCTGCGCGCGCCTTTGCACAGGATGGTATCTACGTGATGTTTACGGGTTCGAGCCTGGGCAATAGCAACGCGCCGAACCAATATGGACCCACGGTGGGTCTGTATGTGGACAGAACTTACGGCAAAGTTATCAGCGCTGGTGTCGATATGCGGGCGAGCTTCCTAAGCGGGGACAATCGCACTTCCGTCAACACAGGCCTGGTGGGGTTCCGGGCGGCGATCCGCCCGCAGGCGTTGCCGATCTCGCCTTATGGGGAGTTGATGATTGGCATCTCCAATAACTCGCTGGGGTATAAGGCCCAGAATAACTTTACGAGCGAGGTGGCGCTTGGTGTGGACTACACCGTGATTCCGCATGTGGACTGGCGCGTCGTGGAGTGGAGCTACGCCCGAGTGAATGCACCAACCCATTTCAATCCGAACAGCTTTAGTACTGGTGTTGTGCTGCGGTTCCGATAGTATTTCAATCCGTTAGGGCGAGCCGGTGCAGCGTTTCAGTTTGCGGGATATCCCCTATCCTTCATCTCAGGTAGCGGGATTGAGTACCACCAGGTACATCGCGGCCATGCTAACGTTAGTTTTGATGTCTTTGAGAGCACGTTATGGCCACTGAAACCCACAAACCCATTTACACCCGCAACCATCCGTTTGCTTCGACGGTGCTGGTAAATCGTCTGATGACCCTCCCCGAATCCGAGAAGGAGACGCGGCACTTTGAGCTTTCGCTCGATGTGCCGGAGATGCAGTACACCCCGGGGGATGCCGTGGGCATCGTCCCGGAGAATCGGCCGGAAGCGGTGGCCGAAGTGCTGGGGGCACTGGGGTTTACCGGCAATGAGCGGGTGAAGGACCACTACGGGGTTGATATTGACCTGGAAGAGGCGCTGCGTACGCGGCTCTCTATCGGCAAGCTGACGAAGTCTTCGGTTTCGCATTTTGTGAAGGCGACGGGGCACCAGACCCTGGCACCCCTTTTGGACGCTGGGAACAAGGCCGAGTTGGACAAGTATCTGTGGGGGCGGGAGTTCATTGACCTGGCGCTGGAGTGCCCGGGGGCCATTGGGGATCCGCAGGAGCTGTTCAAGGCGGTGGGGCGGTTGACGCCGCGGATGTATTCCATCGCGTCCAGCCAGCGGGTGCATCCGGATAGCGTACACACGATTGTGCGCGTGATTCGGTATGACACGTACCAGCGTCGGCGACAGGGTGTTTGTTCCGGCCACCTGGGCGATCGTGCGTCTGACGGTGCCACCATGCCGATCTTTCTGCACTCCAACAACAACTTCCGGCTGCCGGAGGATATGGCGGCGCCGGTCATCATGATCGGGCCGGGGACGGGCATTGCGCCGTTCCGTGCCTTCCTGGAAGAGCGTGAGGCGACGGCACAGGCGGGGAAGAACTGGCTCTTCTTCGGGGAGCAGCGGTCGGCGACAGACTTTCTGTACAAGGAAGACCTAACGCGGATGCAGGCGGATGGCGTGCTGACGCGGTTGAGCACTGCGTTCTCGCGCGATCAGGCGCAGAAGATCTACGTGCAGGACCGCATGCGTGAGCATGCGAAGGAGCTGTATTCGTGGCTCGAAGAGGGCGCTTACTTCTATGTCTGCGGCGATGCCGAGCGCATGGCGGTTGATGTTGAAAAGGCGCTGCTGGACATCATCGGGGCTGAGAGCGGCGGCGGAGCGGAACGCGCGGCCGAGTATCTCGCGGAGATGAAGACGCAGAAGCGATATCAGCGGGATGTCTACTAAGAACAGTTAGTCAGCAAGTCAGCGATTTTTCTGCGTAAGGGTACCCCTCTCCCCCTACTAAATCGTAAATATCTTGTTTTCAAACATTTAGTCTGAATAGATTTCGCTAAATATTTCAAAACAAGGTATTTATGGGTAAATATTTCATTCGCAATGGGTTAGGGGAGATGCCCGGTGCCGATAGATATTTGCTTCTTCTTTAATTGTAGTGAATTGGGCAGGAAACTACGCCAAATGTGCCTCAAATTTTGACTTTTTCCAGGTAAACGCCTGGACGCATTCAGATAAACGTCTGGACTTTTTCAAGTGAACTCGTGGATAGACCACGGTGAATGTCTGGACAGCGCCTGGATGGCCTATGGACGTCCAGGGATGTTGGTACGGCGGAAGCTTGCGGAGTTTGGCTCTACTGTGGGGGCTGGAGCATGCGGTCGAAGAGGTTTGAGACGTAGCTGACGGCGTTCATGGCGCGTTTGTAGTGCATGCGCTTGGGGCCGATCACGCCGACGGCTCCGTGGCTCTCGCCGGCGAGGCGTGCAGGGGCGGCGATGAGTACCAGATCGCGCATCTCGGGTGCGTGCTCTTCCAGATCGAAGACGACGCGGACGGATTCCTGGCGCGCGTCGACGTAGGCGGTGAGCAGATCGACGATGCGCTGCTTTTCTTCCAGAGCGGCCATCATGGCGTGCAACTGGTCGCGGTCCACTTCGCTGCCGAGCAGGTTGGCGACGCCTTCCATGTAGACGGTCTGGTGCAGGCCGTCGTTTTCGGCGGGCATGGTCTTGTGCCAGAGCTGGTTCACGCTCTCGAGGAGACGATGGTAGTCGCTGCGCTCGATCTCGAGGCGGCGGGCGAGTTCCTTGCGGATGGCTTCGATGGAGTAGCCGCGGAAGTTCTGGTTGAGGAAGGCGGCGGCGGATTCGAGGGCCCCGATGTCGAGGTCCACGTCGAGGTTGAGCGCGCGGTCGCGGACGAGGCCGGAGGTCATGACGACGACGGCAAGTACCTTGCCCTGCGCGAGGCGGGAGAAGTGGACATGCTCCAGCGCATCAGTGGTTCCGCTGGCGGTAGTGATGGCGACGCCGACGCCGCTGGAGAGCAGTGCCAGAACGTGCGAGGTTCGCTCCAGGAAGCTCTGTGCGGTGTCTACGCCGGCGTAGCTGGTGTCAATCTCAGGGCGGGGCGTGGGGGGCGCTATGCTGCCGCCCAGTTGCTCCACGTAGAAGCGGAAGGCGCGCGCTGTGGGGATGCGCCCGGCGGAGGTGTGCGGTTGGTCCAGCAGCCCGGCAGCGGCCAGCTCGGCCATGGCGTTGCGGATGGTGGCGGAGCTTACGGTTTCTGAGCGCGCGAGGGCGTGGGCAATGGTCTGCGAGCCGACCGGTTCGCCGGTGGAGATGTAGTTCTCCACCACGGCGATGAGGATGGCGCGATGCCGTGGCGTGAGTGCGGTGGGGCGGGATGACATCGTGCTTCTCCTTTCGGACGGAATACCTCAGGGGCTGAAGCCCGCACCTACCTTAAGAGCAAAGACAAGAGCAAGAGCAACGGCAAAAGCGAGAAGCAGATTCTTCGCTGCGCTCAGAATGACAGATTCGAAAATAATTCATTCGAAAACAATTCAGAAGAATAATGGCCTTTGTGGATCACAAAGCAAAGACAACGGCCTTACTGTGGTTTGACTGTTGTGCCGCAATAAAAGCAACTACTGAGATCCTTCGCTGCGCTCAGGATGACGGCGCGGGGAAGGGGTTAGGTGAAGGAAGGGTTAGGTGATCTCGAAGACGTCTTCTGTTTTGGCGGATTGCTGCTCCGCCTTCTCTACGAGCTCATGGGCAATATTGTAGAACTGCTTGGCGCGAGTGGATTCGGGGCCGCCCAATGCGACGGGCATGCCGGTGTCGCCGCCGGCGCGGATTTCGGGATCGAGTTCGAGGGAGCCGAGGAAGGAGACGTCGAATTGCTTCGCAGTACGCTCTGCGCCGCCGGTGGAGAAGATGTCGATCATCTCGTGGCAGTGGGGGCAGCTGAAGTGGCTCATGTTTTCGATGATGCCGAGGACGGGGACGTTGACCTGGTGGAACATCTCGAGGGCCTTGCGCGCGTCTTGCAGCGATACGTCGCTGGGGGTGGAGACGACGACGGCGCCGGTGAGGGGCACGGTCTGCACGAGGGAGATGACGACGTCGCCGGTGCCGGGGGGCAGGTCTACGAGGAGGTAGTCGAGCTCTCCCCACTCGACCTGCTGCAGGAACTGGCGGATGATCTGGTGGAGCATGGGGCCGCGCATGACCATGGGCTTGTCGCCGGGTGAGATGAGGCCGACGGAGATGAACTTGACGCCGTGCGCGGTGAGCGGCTCGATGCGGTTGTCGCCGACGATGTTGGGCTGCCGGGTAGCGCCGAGCATCATGGGGACGTTGGGCCCGTAGATGTCTGCGTCGATGAGGCCGACCTTGTAGCCGAGTTTGGCGAGCGCGACGGCGATGTTGACGGAGGCGGTGGTTTTGCCGACGCCGCCCTTGCCGGAGCCGATGGCAACCACGTGTGCTACGCCGGGGAGCGGCTGGGGGCCTTGCGGTGCTGCGTGATTGTGTCCCTGATGTCCCATGTTCTTTTCCTTCTCCTTCAGATTCTGATGATGCGGGTAACGCGGGCGATTCGCCGCGGGATTGTTTTGCTAGATGTGCCAGCCGGATTCGAGGTTGCGCTTGAGTTCGCGCCAGCGTTCGGTCTCCTGCGAGCGGAGGATGCGGCGGCGACCAGCGTCTTCGTAGCGGCGCTTCTGGTGTTCGGTTTCGGGGACGACTTCGGGCACGAGCTTGCTCTTACCGTCTGGGCCGATGGCGACGTAGGTGAGATAGGCGGAGGAGACGTGGCGCAGGGTGCCGGCCTGTACGTCTTCGACCATGGCTTTGACGCCGACCTCCATGCTGGTGCGGAAGGCGCGGTTGACGCTGGCCTTCAAAATAAGCAGGTTGCCAATGTGTACGGGGGCGACGAAGTCGAGGTGGTCCATGGAGGCGGTGACGGGAAGGGAGCGCGAGTGGCGTGCGGCGGCGAGAGCTCCGACGAGGTCAATGAATTGCATGAGGCGGCCGCCGAAGAGGTTGCCGACGGCGTTGGTGTCTGCCGGGAAGATGATCTCGCTGCGCTCGGATTGCGACTCGGCAACGGTTCGCGAAGGGCGCGGGGACTCAGGATGATTTGAGGTCGTCATAGGCTCCATACTTCAGTGTGTGCGGTTGTGGCGGAAACTGCAAGGGCGCATCTCCGGGGCTAAAGCCCCTCTTCAAATCTATGCAGCTTGCCGTGCGGGCTGAAGCCCGCACTCCCCCCGGCTAAAGCCGGGGGCTTAATCCTAAAGGCAGAACAGGACATTACCAGGGAATCCCTATATCGCCAGAAGTGGGAGAATATCTGTATGGACAAGATTGCGATGCTGGGCGAGATTTTGCAGCAGAATCCGACGGACGCGTTTGCTCGGTATGGGCTGGCGATGGCGTATGTGAGCGAGCAGAAGCTGGATGCAGCGTTTGCCGAGTTTGCGCGGCTGGTGGAACTGAATCCCGACTATGTGCCCGGCTATCAGATGTATGCGCAGACGCTGGCAACGGCGGGACGCACGGACGAGGCTGTGGCGATGCTGCGGCGTGGCATCGATTGCGCGACGCGGGTGAACAACCAGCATGCGCTGGCGGAGATGCAGCAGTTGCTGGATGAGATTGGCGGGACGCCTTAACGACGCGGCTTTCTGCGTAGGTGCGCGGCGCGATTCAGGCGCTGCGTGGAATGTGTTTGCATCGAACAGTTGTTTTAGCGCGTCTATACTTAGGAATGGAGTCCCGCATGCCCCTCCCGCAAACACTTGGCGCTCTGCGTACGAGCGCGTTTTCTGAATCCAGGCTCAAGAACCGCAGCGTAAAAGATGAGATGCGCGAGAATTTGATCGCGCGGCTGAAGACCAAGGAGCCGATCTTTCCCGGCATTGTGGGCTATGAGGACACGGTCGTGCCGCAGATTGTGAACGCGGTGCTCTCCAAACAAAATTTTATTCTGCTGGGACTGCGCGGACAGGCGAAGAGCCGCATTCTGCGCGCGCTGACGACGCTGCTGGATGAGGCGACGCCTTATGTGGCGGGGTCGGAGATTCGGGACAATCCGTATGCGCCGATCTCGAAGTATGCGCGCGATTTGATTGCCGAGAACGGTGACGATACTCCGATTGCGTGGCTGACGCGCGACGAGCGCTACGTGGAGAAGCTGGCGACACCGGATGTGACGGTGGCCGACCTGGTGGGCGATCTGGACCCGATCAAGGCGGCTCGCGCGGGCAATGACCTGGCCAGCGAGCTGACGATGCACTATGGTCTGCTGCCGCGGGCGAATCGCGGCATCTTCGCGATCAACGAGGTGCCGGATCTGGCGGGCAAGATCCAGGTGGCGCTGTTCAACATCATGCAGGAGGGCGACGTCCAGATTAAGGGCTATCCCGTTCGCTTGCCGCTGGATGTGGTGCTGGTGTTTTCCGCGAACCCGGAGGATTACACGGCGCGCGGCAAGATTGTGACGCCGCTGAAGGACCGCATCGGTTCGGAGATTCGCACGCACTATCCGGAGTCGGTCGATGAGGGGATTCGGATTACTGCGCAGGAGAGCTGGCAGGAGCGCGGCGCGGAGCATGCGATCGCGGTGCCGCAGTATATCCGGCAGATTGTGGAGCAGATTGCGTTTACGGCACGCGTGGACAAGAAGGTGGACAAGCGCAGCGGCGTTTCGCAGCGGCTGCCGATCTCGACGTTGGAGCTTGTGCTTTCCAACGCGGAGCGGCGTGCGCTGACGCATGGTGAATCGGTTGCCGTGCCGCGGGTGGCGGATGTGTACGCTGCGCTGCCGGGGATTACGGGGAAGATCGAACTGGAGTATGAGGGCGAGATGCGCGGCGCTGATACGGTGGTGCGCGAGATTATCCGGCTCTCGGTACAGCATGTGTTCGATGAATATTTTGCGGAGACAAATACGCAGCAGATCGAGCAGTGGTTCAACCTGGGCGGAACGGTGAAGCTGGGCGACGATCAGCCGGCGGGGGAATCGCTGAAGGAGTTGCAGCAGATACAGGGACTCTTCGACAAGCTGAAGCCGCTGCAGTTGGAGAAAAAGGCGGGCGCGGAGGAACTGGTGAGCGCGGCGGAGTTTCTGCTGGAGGGCATGTACGCGCACAAGAGGCTGAGCCGCAGCGAAGAGCGCGGATTTTCTGCTTCGGTGGAGAAGATCAAGCGCGATGCGAAGACCGCAGCGGAGCATAACCAGCAGCGGCGCGAGCGCGAGATGGAAGAGGTTAGCCCGCGGGACCGGACGAAAAGAGGCTTCAATTGAATTATTGGAAGATCAATTGCATGGAGAACCACTACCCTGGGCTTTGGCAGACTTGGTTTTTGGAACAATGCGCGGCTATTGGATGGCCACCCGTGGAGTGGCCCATTGACGCCCCTACTGATTCCTCCGCTTGGAAGGCTGCGAGAAAAGCCGTCCGTCAGATCAAAGTCAAGGACAGGATAATAGTTCAACTGCAAGATCATCACATTGGCAGGATTGGTACAGTTGTTGCCGTTCGTATTGAGGATGCCGAGTGGAAATCCACTGTACCGAAGAATAAGAAGCTGCGCCAAGGCGAAATGGGACGGCGGATTGAAGTGAAATGGGACTTAAGAGCCGGGCCTCGACCCATTTCGCCTTCTGCAATGGTCAAGTTGCCTCGGGAAGCCCAGTTCAAAGGTGGAACATTGAGAAGAACCATTTCCCGCGTTTCGCCAGAACAAGCGCATCGTATCGAAGTGGCTACCCGGAACGAGGAAAACTGGACGACGCTACAGGCTAGTTTTGCGAGCGAACGCGCAATATCCGATTACATTGGTGCGTACCCTCACAGGCTAGAAGATGGAATGAGGCCGTATCCGAATGCAAAGGTGAGAGAGCATGTTTTTGCTGATCGTACGCGTACGGATGTGCTACTTCTCGATAAAGAGAATCGACTAGTTGTTGTTGAATGTAAACAGGGCTCCCCAACACCTGCGAATGTCAATCAGCTACGGGGATATCTATCTAAGGCGAAGTCGCTCGCTCCCATGATCCGAGGCATATTGGTCCACGGTGGAGCAGCAAAGATCAGAGAAGACGTCAGAAAAT
>DASWOP010000244.1:0-7290 GCA_036404255.1 Acidobacteriaceae bacterium
ACCCCTTCCCGGGCATCCTACCACTTCTCAAAACCCTGCCTTCAAACTGGACCGCCGCCGCACTGTACGATGGATGTATGGCAAACAAATACGGCGAAGCCGCACTCACCGCCGCCCGCGCCGCCGCGGCATACAGCAAGAACCCCATCGATCTCTGGGCAGAGTCCATGCAGACGCTCTACCGAACCAGCCCCGTCGCCCAGCGCAAAGCCGGTCCCCGCCAGGCCTTCCTCGGCCTCTGCGAAGCCGGTTTCGTGAAGGGAGTCGCCCCCAGCCCCGGCTCCTCCTCCAACGACAACAAGAACTACGCCGTCGCCGCCGCCACCCTCCTCCTGCAGGGAACCGAGCACCGCTCCACCACCTCCCTCTGGCGCGAGGTCACCAACGCCTCCGACCAGCCGCACAACGGCCAGATGGACATCGTCCTCGCCCTCTGGAAGAACGGCCTCCTCGTCCAGCCAGCCTGAATCTCCCAAAGCTATGTCCAAGGGCAATAAGTGGTAAAAATTTACCACTTATTGCCCTTTGGCGTGCCTGGCGGGTATTTTGTTCACCATCTTAGCCCGTCAAATCACCGTGAAAACCCCGTCATAGGCCGCAAAAAAACGCGGTGTTTCACCCATATTCTGCCTGTCATGACCCTGCTGCGTTATCCTGATCCCCAGACTAAATCCATGTTTTATATTGTTTTCGCAATCTTCTGCATAGGCGCCGCCCTGCTACAAAGCGCGTATCTACGCGCCCCCAAAGGTGTTGTCGCCACACGCCGCCGGGTCATCTACGCCCTTATGGCAGCGCTTGCCACCGCCGTTGAAGTGCTTGTCGGCGCCATGAAGATTGAGCCTGCATACATCGGCGCAATGCTCGGTATTCCCATCTTTTACGTCATCAATAAAGGCACCCGGTCCATGAGCCTGCGCCTGCGCTATACCTACCGGATCGGCCTGTTTTTCGTGCTTCTGACTATCGTTCCACTCGTCCGGATGATGCTTCCGATGTTGCCCAGCTTCGATCAATAAGAAACTTCTGTAACCACAAGTGAAATAATGGCTTCTGAATCAGGACTCCCGCAGTCCATCCAGCGGTCAGATACATCTAATCTTGTTAGGAGCAGGGCCATCGGAGGCCTGCCCCGTTGAGGAACTTCGAAAATGCGCCCTACGTCCCGCGTCGTTCTTTCCGTTTTTGCTGCTGCCATCATTGCCATGTTTGCGTCCGCCCACATCCATGCGCAGGCGCCCGCTCCCCAGTTCCATGCCGCGCACATTTACAACGAGACTTCAGATGCAAAAAAGGATATTAGCAATGCCCTGGTCCTGGCCCAGTCCACCAACCGCAATGTTTTGCTGGATTTTGGCGCCAACTGGTGCCCGGACTGCCAGATGTTGGAAGTCTATCTGCACCAGGATCCCAACTCGCAACTGTTGGAGAAGAACTACATCCTGGTCCATGTTGATATGGGCCGCATGGATAAGAATCTCGACGTTGCCTATACCTTCAACGTCCCCATCAAGAAGGGCATTCCCGCGCTGGCCGTTGTGCAGCCATCCGGCAGAGTTGTCTTCTCGCAGACCGCTGGTGAGTTCGCGAACATGCGCTCCATGCAATCCAGTTCAGTAACGGAATTCCTGAAGATGTGGAGACCGAAGGGGCACTGAGCAACGCGATCCCGGCCAGTAAACCCGCGGCTGCCGCTGCTTCCAGTAATCTGAATACGCTATGTTGCATCTCGCTAACTCTCTGCGCCGCGCGTTTCTCTCCGCCATGGCGAATGATTGCTTCAATATTGCGCAGGCAACCGCGTACTCCGCGATCTTTGCCCTGTTCCCGGCATTGATTGTGGCGGCGGCGCTGGTTGGTCTGATTCCGGGCGATGTTCCGCTCCGCACGCAGATCAGCGATGTCTTCAGCCGTATTCTTCCATCCAATGCCATCCCTCTGCTCAGTGGGTACTTTGCCAACTCAGACCCCCATTCGCACCATGTTCTGTGGTCTGCGGTGGTTGTAAGCGTGATCGGCTCGGCGGGCGTTATCGCTACGCTTATGGATGGATTCCGTCGCGCCTACCGGCGGCCCCTGCATCAGTGGGGATTCTGGCACAAGCGGCGCATCTCGCTCATGCTGGTTCCCATGTCGTTGTTTCCCCTGGCAATCATCAGCATATTGGTAGTTTTCGGCCACTACATTACCGTGTGGCTCTGGTACGTGGTTACGCCCTGGCTGCGCGTCATTGTGATCGTGCTTTCACTCGTAATTCGTTGGGTTGTGGCCATTCTCAGCAGCGTAAGCGTCATCGCCGTGGTCTATTACAAGGGAACGCCGGTCGAGCACAGCTTTCGCCGTACCCTGCCGGGCGCGACGATTGCTACAGCACTATGGTTTCTTAGCACCCTCGGCTTCGGCCTCTATGTCACGCGTTTCGCGAACTATACGCAGGTGTACGGATCGCTGGGAGCTGGCATCGCTCTGCTGGTCTGGCTCTACATCATCGCGCTCAGCGTCCTGATTGGCGCAGAATTTAACGCCCAATTATTCGGCGAGGGATATAACTTTCCTGGATATGGTGAGACGCTGCGGCGCATTGTGAGCCGTAACCGGCTGGATAGTTAGAGGCCATTCAAGCGCGAATCCAGCCCAAACGGTTAGAATAGAAAAAGTGCGTCAAGATGCTCTTTCCCCGTTGACGCGACCCAGCTAGAGACAGGATTGACCTTACCGCATGAATACCGCTCCAATCGCTTCAAATAAGCCAACGATCGAGCATCTCCGCCGCGCCAAGATTGTTGCCACCCTCGGCCCCTCCTGCAGCACCGAAGTGATCTTCCGGCAGCTTGTAGACGCTGGCCTCGATGTCGCCCGCCTTAACTTTTCTCACGGCAGCCATGAGCAGAAATCCGATCTCATTCGCATGGTACGCAAAGTCTCGGCAGACGTTGGCCGCCCGCTGTGTATTCTGGGCGATCTGCAGGGCCCCAAGATTCGTACTGCTAAGTTGAAGGATCATAAGCCAGTTCTTCTGGTCGCTGGCGAACGCCTGACCATCTCGCCCCATGTGGTGGAGGGAACTGCGCGCCGCGTAGGCACCATCTTCACCACCCTGGCGGAAAATCTCGAGCCCGGCGCCCGCGTCCTGCTCTCGGACGGTCTGATCGAACTCAAAGTTCATTCCATCGATGGCGATGAAGTAGAGTGCATCATCGTGAACGGCGGTATTCTCGGCGAAAACAAGGGTATCAACCTCCCCGGCGTTGCGGTCAAAGTCCCTTCGCTGACCGAGAAGGACGAGATCGATCTGGAGTTTGCACTCAAGGCTGGTGTCGATGCCATCGCCGTCTCGTTCGTTCGCACCGCGCACGATGTGCATCACGTGAAGAACCGCATCGCCGCATTGGGTTCCGACGCCTGGGTTATCGCCAAGCTGGAGAAGCCACAGGCGATCGAGCATCTGGAAAGCATCCTGGAAGTCACCGACGCCGTCATGGTTGCCCGCGGCGATCTCGGCGTAGAAGTTCCGCCAGAGAAGGTTCCGGCCATCCAGAAGCACGTCATCAAGCGCGCTGCCGAATATCGCAAGCCCGTCATTACCGCTACACAGATGCTGGAATCGATGATCGACAACCCGCGTCCCACGCGTGCTGAAGCATCTGACGTTGCCAATGCGATCTATGACGGAACGGATGCAGTGATGCTCTCCGCCGAAACAGCAGCCGGCAAGTATCCCGTGGAAGCCGTAGCCATGATGGCGAAGATCGTAGTGGAAACAGAAGCCCAGATCCTGACGGAGACCGCCGGCTCGCATCGCCTGCCCAGCCATCCGCTGGCTGGTCGTCTTTCCATCTCAGAGACCATCTGTGAGTGCATGGCGCACTCTGCGGAAGATCTCGATCTCGCTGCCATTGCCATCTTCACCGAAACCGGCACCACCGCACGCCTGCTCTCCAAGTACCGTCCCGAATCGCCCATCTACGCGCTCAGTTCGTTTGAGCATGTGGTGAATCGTGCCGTAATGCTCTGGGGCACGCAGCCAATTCTCTGCGAGCGCTTCACAGACACGGACATGCTGGTTGCCATGGCGGAAGAGATTCTGCTGGGCCGCGGGCATGTAGAAAACGGCCAGGTTCTGGGCATCGTAGGCGGTACGCGCACGCTCTCCGGCGCGACCAACTTCATGCGTCTCCACATGGTCGGCGACCAGGAAAAACCGAAAGAGATCTAATTCCGGTCGAACGGTTTGAAAGCTTCTCAGGTAATTTCAACAAAAAGCAGCGGTCCACTGAAGTGGGCCGCTGCTTTTTGTTTCGATGAAGGCTGAATCCATTTTTTTTGTCATTCCGAAGCGCAGCGCGCGGAATCTGTTTTTCAAATGCTGCCACAAATCATTGGGGCCATAGCGGAAAACGTTAGTAGTACCGGTCCGGTCGCGGCCACTGGTAGAAGAGCGCAAGCGTGCCTCGCACGTCGCTGATGCGGATATTGAAATTATCATTGCCGCTTCCGTAAAACTGGCGGTCCCAGCGAACCTCCGGGCGTACGCCCCAGTTGCGCCCCCCAAACAGGCTCACGCCGCCTCCTGCGCTGACATACACACCGTTGGATCCATTGGTGTCCGTAGCGCTTGCTCCCGCGCCAATCACCGATGCAGCGGCAGACTCCCGCGCACACCCGCCTCCGCCCACCACATAGGGAACAATCCGCGAAGAGTGAAGCGGTGCATATCGCACCGATCCGCCAGCCCACTGATAATTACCGCTCATCTTGAGTGTTGAATTGGGGGTCAAAGTCAGCGGGACGCGATAGACCCCCAGCGACAGATAGTTGTACTCGCCCAGCACAGCGAAATGCGATGAAAAGTTGTAGCCCAGCGATGCTCCATACTCTGGGTGATAGCTGCTGTCGTTTGCTGAAAGGTTGTTGGTCCCCGCATTCACCGCAATGTCTACCGACCGGCCCACGACGCCCTGCGCCCACGCAGCCGCGGAGATCGTGAACAGCACGGTCCACAAACCAGCGTGGCCAAAGGGAGAGATGCGGCTCGTGAACGGTTCCGGCATAGCCTGCCTCTTTCGCAAACTGGAAACAGTGTAGCCTCCGTCGGCTGCGGCAGGGGTTGCACATTCAGATGCGGGCATCCCGCCCGCAGTTGCCGTCAGCTTTTCCAATGCACCAGCCGCCGCGAAACTCTACAATCAGAGGTTATGGGCCGCATCCGCGTACTCTCTGACCAGGTCGCCAACCAGATCGCCGCAGGCGAGGTAGTTGAGCGCCCCGCCTCCGTGGTGAAGGAACTGCTGGAGAACGCCTTGGATGCTGGCGCCACCCGCATCCGCGTCGAGGTTGAAGCCGGTGGCCGCAAGCTGATCCGCATCACAGACAACGGCCACGGTATGGGCCGCGACGACGCCCTGCTCGCCTTCGAACGCCACGCCACCTCCAAGATTCGCAGCTCTGACGATCTTCTCTCCATCGCTACCCTCGGCTTCCGTGGCGAGGCATTGCCCTCCATCGCCTCCGTGGCGCGGCTCGTTCTGGCCACGCGCGAGAAGGACGAAGACTCCGGCACCGAGATCGAGATCGCCGGCGGCAAGGTTCTGCGCGTGGACGATGCCGGTCTGCCCCCCGGCACCACCATTACCATCCGCGACCTCTTCTTCAACACGCCCGCGCGCCGCAAATTCTTGAAGTCCGAGCAGACCGAGCTCACGCACGTTGCCGCGCTGGTCACGCACTACGCTTTGGCGCATCCCCGCAAGCACTTTGAGCTGCACTCGGCCACGCAGGCGCTGCTGGTCGCACCCGGCGTGGCTAATGCAGGCGAACGCATCTTCCAGATCTTCGGCCGTGACGTCTTCCAGCAGATGCTCCCCGTCACCGCGGAAGCCGACTTCGCTCGCTCCGGCATCCCCGACCCGCCCCCCTGGAAGCGCGACGCCGACTGGACGCCGCCCGATCCCGGCTTCCTGCGGTTGACCGGCTTCGTCTCCAAGCCCGAGCTACAGAAGCTCAACCGCAACTCCATCTACATCTTCGTCAACGACCGCCTCATCCGCGACCGCGTAATCCTGCACGCGCTCTCTGAGGCGTATCGCAACATTCTGCCGCCAACCTCCTACCCCGTCGTCCTGCTCTTTCTGGAGATGCCACCGCAGGAGGTCGACGTGAACGTGCACCCGGCCAAGACCGAGGTGCGCTTCCGCCAGTCCTCCTTCATCCACGACTTCCTTCGCGATGCCGTCCGCAACACACTGATGAAGGCCCGCCCTGCAGCCGATTTCATGGCCGCGTTGCAAGGCGGCGCGAACACCGTCTCCGCGCTCACGCTGGACGTCACCCCCATGCCCAATGCTGATGCTGCCTCCCCCCAGCATGACCTCGATGCTCTGCCTCAGTCAGAGCCGCAGCCTTCCGCAGACGATAGCGAGCCCTTCATCCTGCGCCAGCGCGAACAGCCCCCTATCCCGGGCCGCCTGGAGTTCACCGGCAACTCCATTCCCATTGCCGCTAGCTTCTCCCCTCAGATGCCCGCGCAGACCTTCGGCGGTCCCGCACAGAGCATGCCCCTCGCCGGTGAGCCTGCGCCCGCCTCGCACCTCGGCTCGTTCGATCCCGGTGCCGTTGTAGACCAGCCCAGCCTGCGCTCCATCGCCAGCCTGCGGCCTCTCGGCCAGCTCCGCGAATCCTTCATCCTCGCCGTCAACGACGAGGGTCTCTGGATCATCGACCAGCACGTCGCCCACGAGCGCATCCTCTTTGAGAAGATCCTGCGCGAGCGTCAGGCCGAAGGCGTCCAGCGCCAGCGCCTACTCATGCCCCTTCTGGTGGAGCTTCTCCCCGCCCAGATGGTCGCCTTTTCTGAGATCGCCGAGGAGTTGGAGCGCAACGGCTTCGAGGCCGAACCCTTCGGCCCCCGCACCCTGACCATCAAGGCCGTCCCCCTCGGGCTGGAAGGGCACGAACTGGAGCAAATGCTGGAGGAGGTTCTCTCCGTCCCGGACCGCGACCAGCAGGTCGAAAACAACGAAAAGCGCCGCGCCCGGATTGCCGCCTCCATCGCCTGCCACGCCGCAATCAAGATAAATATGCCCCTGGAAGCCTCTAAGATGGTCTGGCTGCTCGAAGAACTCGCAAAAACCGAGCATCCGACCGGTTGTCCGCACGGTAGACCCATCGTATTGCGGTATTCTTTAAGAGACATTGAGCGCGCATTCCACCGCATCTAGAGCGGTGCGTCTGAAGCGTGCGTGCAAGCGACTCCGCGCTGCTTTTTCCAACCCGGATTGATTGAAGGATTTC
>DASWOP010000245.1:0-20551 GCA_036404255.1 Acidobacteriaceae bacterium
AACAACTTGGTTGCAGGCTGCGAAAGCATCGCCTCGGCGTCCTGGCCGTAACGTTTTTCAAGCTGGCTGCGCCCCTGAAAACCTAACACAACAGGGTTCCCATACTTGCGATTTTCCGTTACGGTAGTATGGAACTGCGGCAGTTTGTTGAGACTCGCCAACTCGTCCAGTACAAACCATACCGGCTTCGCCGTGTGGTCTTCGCAATAACCCATCATGCGGAGAATGAATAAATCGAGCCAGACGGAATGAAGCGGCAAAATCTTTGCGCGATAGGCCGGTGTGGACGTGAGAAACACCCAACGCTTACGCGCGGTGTACCACTCCGCCGTCGCAAAGGTCGGCCTCGTATGCTCCCACTCCGGCAACAGCTCTAAGCTGTCTGCCACCATGTTCAGGCTGGCAAGTACACCCGCCCGTTGTGCTGGCGCTCCCGCATCGAGCAGCGCGGCCAGCGGCGTTCCTTTCACCGCAAACTCGATTCGAGAAGTGTCTGACATCATGCTCAGAATGTCCCTCGGCTGCGGTTGCCGTTTGAGCAGATGGGCCAGTATCCGGCGCGGCCCATCGGTAAAAAACTCTTTCTCGTACTCCTTTTCCGGCAGGAACGCAGCGGCAATAGTCGCTGCTGTTTCGTCGCGGTCGATCTCGTTGCCAAGACTCCAATACGGGCAACGCTGATCCAGCGGATTGAGAATCAAATCGCCACGCGCGGGCGAGTAGAACTCGCTCACAAAATCCATTGCCGGGTCGTAGACGATGGCGCTTTCTCCGCGTTCCCGCACCTGGCGAAGTAGCTGCCGGATGGCGTTCGACTTCCCGCTGCCGGTGTCGCCCATCATCAAAATGTGGCTGGCTTCAAGACGCTTCGGGATGCGGTAGCTTGGGCCAAAGGGCAACCATCGCAAAAGCGTATTCTCGAAGCGCAGACGGAAGCGGATGCCGTCCGTCTTTGCGCTTCGCCACCGCAAAGCCGAGGCCAACTCCGGGCCTTTAGTCCTGCGTCCGTGACGTTCTTCCTGCTGCCGACTTCGGCCAAAACCCTGCTTCATCTGGAGCCGGAGTACATAGAGCAGCATCAGCACGGCAAGGCTGTTGAGCATCGGTCTGCCAAACAGCCACCACACGCTCACGCCATCGTAGACATACTCCTGCAATCCTTTGGCAAGCGCGTCTGCGGGCACTTTCTCCGGGGCGCTGTAAGTGACTCCACGCCAGCCGTCCGCGATGGCCTTGGGCGAGAGGCTGACAGGCAGTTTCGGGTCTGGGCCTGTGACTACATCCTCGGCGGAAGCAGGAATCGCCTTCCGCTTGGGTGCGGTCTTCATCACCCATCGGATCGTCATTTCGCTGTGCGGCATCCCCGCCCCAACAGAGCTGGCGGCATAGGTCGTGAGGTAAACCTTTTGCAACGGCGTGAGTGTCCAGTAGAGCCATGCCGAAGCCGGGAAGATGAGCACCAGCGGCCCGACCGCAAGCCAGAAAAGGAACCAGAACAGCCGTCCCGTCCGGCCTGGGAAAGGCATGGGGCGGCTCACTGCTTGCCCCCGTCCGGTCCCCCCTGGGACAGAAACTCCGCAAGCAATTTGCGGGCGTCGGCCAGTTTCCTAGTGTTGGCCTGGTCACGGATTTTGAGCACGGAATCGGGTAGCAGGTGCTTGCCTTCCGCGTTCGCCTGAGCCGTCGCGTGAAAGAGATTCAGGAGCATGTAGCGCAGTGCCGACACCTCGGCCAGCATCAACTCCGTTGGGTCTGCCGGACGCTCCCGCGCGGCTTTCAGGGCCAGCTCGCGCAGCCATTCGGCCACGGTCTTCCCTGCGCCTTCGGCGGCGGCTTCTACCTCGGCCAGTTCTTCTGGCGTGACTCTGGTTGCGATGGTTTTGGCACGGAGAACCGGACGCGCTTCGACACTCGGAGAGGCCGGAGACTGCAACGGAGCCGGGATGCGGGGAGTGCTCATAGGGAAACCCGCCTCGAAAATAGCTTGCACCTTGCGATTTTGCCCGTCAAGCGCCCGAATGATGGAAGCCCTTGTCTATCAGCGCGTTTACACATTGGGCGCTGTAAGGCGCTCTGCGCGTTTACGCGCGTAAACGCATTGTCGCCACGCCGGATACACGCATTACCAAACTGCTGATTCAACGTGCGTTCACGTCGCTCGCCTAAGATTTCAAGCCGGTTTACCGGCAGCATCCCATTTGGGGGTGACGTGTCAGCCCTTACTTCCGCTGCGTAGCAGCGCTGGTTTATGCCGTTGGACTACGGCCTCCGTTTCGAGATGGCACAGCAGAACACACACCATGCACAAGCAGCAAAAAAGCGCGGCCAACCGCTGACTCGAAAAGGCGAGTTGTACTGATGCGTACGAGCGGGCTTATGTTAACGGCCCGAATAGCCGCTCCAACACTTCATCTAGCGAGCCAAGTGGATCGAATCGACTGCGAGGGATGATGCGTTGGTCTGGCCGTTCGGCCTTTTTGCCTTTAGAGTTTGCCTTTGTGTGTTTGGCGACTCTCATGGTCCGGATGTCGGGCAGCGGGTGACCTGGAGGACCACCTAGCCAGCGGTAGGAATCGAGTTTCAACTCTGGGGTGACGATGATCCAGATAATGCAGCCACTTGGCTTGTCCATAAGCTTAAGGCTGGCTGTAATACTGGCCGCCTTGCCACCCGCCATTGAGGTTTTAAATTGAATGTGTCTGACGATCTTGCCGCGACTCATTACGAGGTCGTATCCTCCGGCGTCGAACTCGGAGCGCAGCACCTCAATATTTGTCACGCGATGCAGCCACAGCCACCGCAGGGCATCGCCCACGAACACATGCTCGACAATCCTCTCGCGCAGTGTCGAGTGGAGGTAATGCGAAGTCTCTTTGCCAGTTTCGATGTCCATCCGTGCTCACTTTCTACATCTAATACTGGACATTAGCAGATATAGAAAACACCTCCATGCATAAGGCAGCGCCCAGGATGGGAAGACGGGCTACGAAAAAGGAGCCTGCTGGATTGGCAGTCTCCCAGATGATTTCTTGTTCGCTTAGGCCGTCTTTCAGTTCTCTTGCTGCGGCTTTAACGGATGTTTTTCGGCTCCCTCGCTTTACTCGTCGGGCAAATTCCCGTTTTGGCCGTGGGTGCGATGGGGCAGTGCTGCCTTGTATGCGGCGGCGGCATCAAGCAAAATCTGGACGGAGAACAAGATAGTCAGTTCGACCAACACACTGCCAGCCCGTTCTCTTCCACGCCACGGAGGATAGATCGAGACGTGTCGCTGTGTCTGCTGGCGCTCGCCATAGGCTTCGCGCCCCTATCGGTCTTCGCGGCGGTCCTGCCTCATCAGCGGTAATATGTAGCAGTATTCTGCATAAATGAGCTTTTTAGCGATCCAAGGGAAGATTATGAAGAAGGCGCTATTGTTCGTACCGCTGGCCGTAGCAATGTCGGCCATGGGCCAGACCAACAAAGCCCATGTGTTTGTTTCAGCGATGACACCGTCTGGGCGACCCATCACTAGTGGCCCTCTCGTCTACCAGTACCAATTCGACCGCGCCTTGGAGCGCGAGGTGAGAAAGAAGTACATTCTCGTCCCTATCAGCACTAAGAGCGCAACTCTCGGCGCACTGCTGAAGCAGGATGGATATTACTGGGTCGGTGGTTCCTTCTCGCAGGGGGTTGCCGCTGGCGACTACTCTGCCTATGCAGCCAGGCCGCGCCATCAGTTCCCCATGAATGAGGCGAAGAGGTGTGCCGCGAAAGACACGCCTGAACAGTGCGCCGCGAAGGCATTTGCCTATGTCGATGAAATTATCCGCGAGGACAACGGCTGGGTTAAGCCCGCAGATACAACCGTCAAATACTATACCCAGAATCTGAGCGTCTTCCTGCATTACGAGGACGGGACAACGCGCCAGAATCTCATCGTTACAAGCTGGGCCGATCACCAGGAGTCCATGGTATGCGCTCGAATCGAGAACGGGGCGGATAAGTGGATTAATCTCCCGCAGGGAGGACAGGCCAATCTTGGCGCAGTCTTTTGCCGGTCAGGTGCGAAGTCGAATGTCTTGGGCGATGGGCCTTGGATGGAATCAGGGAATTTCGTCCAGCGGAACCGGGGGCAAGCGGCATCGACCTTCAGTGCGTTCCGTAGCATGATGACGAACGATGCAGTTCAAAATGTTATGACCTGGTCCCATACGAATTTCAGTGATACGGTGATGCGTCCTGTCCAGGAAGGTACCGCGAAGGACTGGGATGATGTTCTGGCCGCACAGCAACAGTACATTGACGCCTTGCAGAAGGACCAACAGGAGAAGGCGGGGAACGCTCCCGCCAAGTTGGCAGAGCTTCAGAAGCAGGACCAAACCCTCACCCAGCAAATTGCAGACGACGGAGCAAAGATGCACCAGCTAGAAGTGACTCCGCTCGTGGACAAGGACAAAAATCTTGCAGCTATGCGCGCCATGGCGAGGACGAACCCAAGCGGCCTGATCGCCCTGCAACAGGCGCAAGGTAACCAAATTCAACAGGCACAAAACGACCGCACGGTACAACTAAGCCAGCTCAAGCAGGATAGCGATGCGCGTAAAGCTGAACTGCTCAAGGTGCAAGCCCAGGAGAAATTCGAACAGAGCATTCTTGCGAACCCGAATCGAACTGTAAACGCTATGAAGCCGAGTGACTTCCCCATCCCTGGACGCAAGATTGTCCCGCCTCAGTGGATGTATCAACAGGCAGCGCAAAGTACGCTTGAGGCTCAGGCGAAGAATATCCACGGTACAGTTCTGTTGTCGCTGACCGTCGATGATACGGGACATCCCGATAACATTAAAGTCGTGCGTGGACTTGGCTACGGCTTAGACGAAAAGGCCGTGGCCGCTATGGGAGGAGCCGTGTTCTATCCGGCCATTGAAAATGGCAAGTCTGCCCCCTACGATATGCAGATTTCAGTGGCTTTCTAAGCTCAGTAGCGTAGCGCACCTCACAGCACGGATGGACATCGAAACGGGCAAGGAGACTTAACATATCCCACCAATGACGGTGACCGTTATCGGTAGGATTTCCAGAGTCTAGTCCAAGCCAACCACTCAGCACTCATAGATTCCAGAGAGCATTGAAAGTAACGCCGTCCGCATCGCCTCACGCCGTTCGCCATGATGCGCCTCTCGGTGATCGTTGGGACAAAGGGCCACCACATTCCTCTCGTGGTCTGCGCCCTTTTGGGATAGCGGCACGACATGATGTGTCTCAAGGTAGACTCCGCCGCCGTTCATCTTGAAGCCCTTTTGCTGGCAGAACTCGCATTTTCCACCCGCCCTCAACAACGCCGCGTCACGCACCTTGCGGTCGCGCTCCCATACCTTACCGCTCACCTCGCGTTGCTTCGGCGAATGCGCCTCAGGTATCGTGTACTGGTCAAAGTAGTGGGGAAGCATCCCTCGGGTGAGTCTGCATTCCCCGGTGGCTTGCTCGTACCGCTGTATTTCCCACGGCTCCGGGTCAAGCAACCGAAGGCTCATCCGGCTTGCTTTCGACTTGGCTTTGACTATATCGCGCCTGGAACCCTCGCCAACGATCAAGCGAAGTGGCAGTCCTTCGGCAAATGCCAATGCAATCGCCTTGTCCATTCGGAAGGCTCGCTTCGAGATTGCGCCTCGCACACTCGGAGGCAAGACGGTTGAGTACCTTACGCTCTCGGCGTACGCGCGGGGGTTGAGGTCACACCACACCTTCCCATTTTGTTCCTTAATTTCATCATGCCAAACATTCAAGACGACCACGCCAGCTTCGATGAAGGCCCATTCATAGCAGTACGCGGGGTTGGACGCCGGATACTTTACCGGCCCGTTGTTCGACTCCTCCCATCGCTCGATATTGCCACCGGCGGACTTCACCAGATCCATGACCTTCTGGTTGCTACGCGGCTTCAAATTCTCTATGACGCTCAAGGGCTACTCCAATTCAGCTAATGGAATTGTAATCACCCGTAGCGCTGGCAGTTCGCCGTATGCACAGTGGTAGCGATGCAACAAAAGATGATGTGCCAGGCCGACATTCGCAAGACGTTCAATATGTGCGGAGACGTAGTGATTGATGAAAGGGCAACGACTGGAGAGGATGCTTTGCGCTGCGTGGCCTTCTGCTGGTGGTTGCGTTGCGATGGTTGCGATATGCCATGACGTTTGCTCTCCTGTGCTGCCCGCGTGGGGCGAGATTGTGAAGGAGGGCTTTTCGCCTTTGACTCTCAACCATTTTTTTTGTTGAGTGCCACCCGCTTCATGTCTTGCGCGGCGGGCAGAGGCGAGGCGGGTTCGGTCAATGCCGCGCGTTCTTCTGCGCGTTCATCGCAGTGCCAGCGGAGAGCATTGACGGGTTCCGACCGGCTCTGCCATAAAGCCGCATGAAGTGGGGGCATTGGATAAAAGAAGAAATTTCGGTCTACTTCCGCATGGCTTTCAGGGAGGGGCGTTGCGGGGAAGGGAAAGGCCCCGCATGGATGGGAAGCGGAAAACGCCCGGTACTATGGGCGGTTGCAGCGCGGGAAGGGCGCAGCATCCTTCCCGAAATAGTATGAAAATGGCATCTCTTCCTTTGACAAGTGTTAGGCTACGGGCTACAGTAATTCAGGTGAGAATACGCAACTTCGTCCATAAAGGTTTGAAGAAGCTCTACGCGGACGACGCCACAAAGGGCGTGCCTCCAGATACGGTAGACAAGCTCCGCAAGATGCTTGCCTTTCTGGATGACATGGACGACGCGGAAGAATTGCGGATGCTGCCCTCGTGGAAGGCGCATACCTTGACGGGTGATCGCAAGGGCGCATGTAGCCTGAGCGTTACGGCCAATCGCCGGTTGACCTTTCGTATCGACACAGCCGAACGCGAGATTTACGACGTGAATTTAGAGGATTACCACTAGGCCAAAGGAGAAGAGACCATGCCCATGAAGAACCCGCCCCATCCTGGGGATTTCATTCGGACGGAGATTATCGAAGCCGCAGACTTGACGGTGACGGCGGCAGCGATAGCGTTGCGCGTCTCGCGGCCTACATTGTCCAGTCTGCTCAACGGCAAGGCAGACCTCTCCGGGGATATGGCGCTCCGTATCGAGAAAGCCTTTGGAGTAAAGATGGACACGCTGATGCGTATGCAGTCCTCTTACGACATCGCCCAAACACGCAAGCGTGAGAATCAAATCCGTGTGCCGCGCATCTCTGTGTTGGCTGCCACGCATTAGTGCGAAGCGAACCTCAACGGCGCGGTTGAGGAAGTCCCACACAAAGCGCACTAAGAACAGCCGCCAGCGGCGGCTCGTGCGCGAAGATTTGCCGCTAAGAACGCCCCGGCGGGGCAGCGGCAAATCAGAACCAATATCCGAAGAGGAATTTAGTATCGAACTCCCTACGCCAGCCTCCGCCACGGCTCCGGCCAAAGACGGCTTCGGGAGATTCAGGGTCAGCGCGGCCTGTGGCGCTGACCTCTCTTGCCTTTGTCGTGCGTCTCCGCCGCCTTCGACGCCTTGGCTCTGCCGTCGTCCGGTTGCGGTAGTTCCCATCCCGCCATGCCCTGCAACACACGGTCAGCGTGCTTGATGGTATTTACGTGTCCATAGTGGCTCTCAATCATGTGGACGGACGTTCCCATCTGCTCGGCAAGGAAATACACGTCTACGCCTTCCTGCAAGCGGAGCGTGGCATAAGTATGCCGGAAGCAATAAGTGGAGCGCGGAACGCCCTGCGTTCCTTCGCGCAAATTTGCTTCTTTCAAAAGATCGGCAATCAAGGAACTATACAGCGTCTTAGCAGGCTTGCCGGTGATGTTGGTAAATACCCTGTCGTCCAGCTCCGTGGCTTTGGAAATGGCACGGATGCGTTCTAAATAATCTCCGACACTCTTGGGCGCGACCAGTTGACGCGATTTGTCCTTGCCCTGCACGAACAGGACAACGATCTCGCGGCCTTCGCGGTCTTTTGCGGGCATGATGTCGCGCCAGCGGAGATTTTTCATCTCCACTGGCCTCATGCCGGTATTGCAGGCAATCAGAATCATGTTGTAGGTGACGGTGCGATACCAGATGCTCGAAGGCTTGTCCGCCTCACCAATCCATTTGCGGCCTACGGTGTGGAGCTTGCGATATTCCTCCAGCGTGAACTCGTCCCGCCGCATCGTCTTGAGTTTGGGGCGCTCATCGAAACGCTGGCTTGCGGGAACATAACGCTTCTTCACCGCATAGTTCATAATCGCCCCGAAGATGGACATCTCGAAGCGAATGGTGGAATCGCTGATGAAAGGGACTGTTCTTTCTTCGGAAGGTTTGACTTCTATCGGTTTCAAAACCCGGATACCCAGGGTCTGCTGAACCTTGGTGCGGCGCTCCGCTTCGTGGTCCGCAAAGGTCTGAGCTGTTGCGGCTGTGATTTCCCGAACGCCATTGCGCCGGTGGCGTCCTGCGCCGTTCTCCCGCCGCCATGCCGGATAACCACCCCAACGCTCGTCACCGATAAGGTGAACCTGCGTAGAACCTGCATACCTGTCTAACGTGCCTTCAATGACAGCACGGAGTTTTTTGGGCCGCGCGGCGCTGATCTCTCCACGCTTCGCCCGCGCTTCCTGAGTCAACAGATACTCGTGTGCCACGTCGCGGAAGGGGCGGTTGAACACAGGAACGTCATGCTTGATACGGAATCGAACGTCCGCGTCCTGATCGAAGGCGCGTTCCCGCGCCGCTTCTCTGTCAGTTGTTTTGAGCGAAACCGTCTTATAGCGGTCGGCCTTCGGCATCTTCATGCGGCAATACCACATGCGATGCTCCACGTCGCCGCGCCTAAAGAGAATCAGGCCGGGTTTCAGCTCCTCTTTCTCGGTAACGAAGGACATATTGCCTCCTGCGATTGATACCGTTCTGTGCAGTTTCCGTGTAGATTTTCTCTGCAAGCCATTGATTCTTCGTGGTTGTGCATACTTTGTATGGAACATTATAGAAAATTATGTGCTTTATTTCTAGTTATTTATGATATATTTCTCATCCTGAGCGAAGCGAAGGACCTGCTTCTCGCCTTCGGTTGTTGCCCTTGCATTGGCATTGGCCTCTGCCCTTTGCCTTGCTTAAGCCCCCGGCTTCAGCCGGGGGGAGTGCGGGCTTTAGCCCGCACGGAAACGTCAGCCACAAGAAAAGGGGCTTTAGCCCCTGAGGGACTACTTGCAAACACCCTCAGCCATCTCTTAAGTGTATCGCCCCACGTTTCGGATATCCTGTCTACACAGACATGCCCTCCGAAAAGAACATCGCCATCTTCTGCGCCTCGGCCGACGGAAACCGTCCCCTGTACCTCGAACTCGCCCACGAGATGGGCCGCGCCCTCGCCCAGCGCGGCTACGGCACCGTCTATGGAGGAGCGCAAGTCGGCATGATGGGTGCCGTCGCCGCAGGCGCGCTCTCCGCCGGAGGCCGCGTCATCGGCGTCATCCCTCACGTTCTGGAAAAGGTGGAGATCACCCACCGCGGCATCACCGAACTGCACATCGTGCCCAACATGCACGAGCGCAAAGCCCTCATCGCCGCCAAATCCGACGCCTTCATCGCCCTGCCCGGCGGCATCGGCACGTTCGAAGAGATCTTCGAAGCCCTCACCTGGGCCCAGCTCCGTATTCACGAAAAGCCCTGCCTGTTTCTGAACGCAGGCGGCTACTACGACAAGCTCCTCGACTTCATGGACTACATCGCCGCCGAAGGCATGTTCCGCGGCAAGAACATGGACCTGTTGAAGGTAGCCACCACGGTGGAAGAAGCCCTGGCCATCGTAGAAGCCGGCTGGGCCGCCCACCAGCCCACCGAAGCCAGCCGCACCGCCGGCCTCTCATTGACGTAGCCCTCTATTCTGCGACAAATGTTTTCAAAAAAGAACTGTAGTCTCTTCTTGCATCGTCAAGTACGGAGGTAGCCGAATCCATCACAATTAGGTAATACAGTTTCCCGGGAAAGCGTGAGATGCGTTCATCCGGGTGAAGATAAATCATCCCTTGTGTATCCGCTTTATTGACGCTTGGAATAGCAGGATCTTCATAAATCAATCCCGGATACAACGGCATTGATCGCTCAAAAGCTATTGCTTGAACATCTCCATCGCCATCTGATCCGTATGCTTTGGGCTTTATAGCCTCTGCGCTGAGGCACTTCTCAGCCGGGCAGAGCATGTCCGAAATGTCTCGGGACTGCTCTCCGTGAAGCGCAGCTTTTAAAAAATCTTCTAAGCTTCCATTAGGTGGCGCTACGAGAGACATCGCCAGAATCGTGGGCGATATCGGCTTTCCGCTGCCGTGATACGGTCCCGTCTTCACAGATACAACACATTTTCCCTGTGCTGCATTATCCAAATGTACGGAATCGTCCTGTTTTACGACAAAGCTCATTCCACATATAAAACTCGTGAAGAGTGCCTTATCGGAAGCTGAGGGCTCCATGCTCCAAATTTGCCGTGCTTCGTATTCTTTTTTCGGGTCTGAAGCAACGCTTCGGCCTTGGAGCATGGCACGCATGTTTTCTCGCGCATTCGCCATTCGCGGATAGATCTGTTTCATTCGGTCAAATGCCCGCAATCCATGTGAAGGCACATTCGTCGTAATCGTGCATGCGATGTAATCGTCCCAGAATGAAATGGGCAATTGTTGCCATTGTTGTGCAATCTCAATCTTCTCAAGAGCCTTCATTCCTTTGTCGGCTTCTAGCGTCTGACATTGGTGATATGCCATGAACCATGTCGTTCGATAGTCGTCGGGCCGGAGTTTGTGCGCCGCTTCAAGTGCCAGAATCAACTGCGACTCAGCACCATCCACGTCTACGTTATAGGCGTAATGTGCCTCGAGAGCGGTGGCTAGCAAGAGTTCTTCATTTTGTGGAGAGGCCTTCGCCGCTCGGGAAAGCGCCGCAAGCCCCATGCTCATCATCGTCTGTACTTGACTCTTTGGAATGTCGGCATTCCACTTGTCTGTCCAACGAATTACCAACTCTTCCACAGACTTCGTCTGATCCAGCGCATTCTGGACCGACTCATCCTGTGATAATTTGTCGCGATGGATGTCGCGCAGCGAAGCTGCTGGCAAGAGAGATGATGCCATCAGCAAGGGTACGATGACAGAAAACTTCCGTATCCGACCGATCAATCTGCGCATGGTGCCACTACTGTATCACCAGCCCTTTGCTACATCTTCGCCAGACACTCCGCACACTGGCAAACCCGCCTCAGATACTCCCACGAATAGATCCCGCTCTCGTGCCCATCATCCCACTTGAACCGCACCGCATAGTTGCCCACCGGCGTCACCGTCTCCGGCCTGGCCGGCGGCTTGAACATCGGCAGCAACTGTGCCGGCACAGCCTTCGCCTCACCCGGCCTGCGCCCATCCGCCTGGCGCTCTTCATGGCACGTCGCACACGGGCAGGCATCACGCAGCCACGCAAAGCTCCACGCGCTCTTGTGCCCGTCCTTCCAGTCGATCTCCATGCCGGTGCCTTCCGTCTTCTTCACCCGCACCTTCGCCGGAGTCACCGCGTCAACAGACAGTTTCTCCTCCGTTTTCGCAGCCTCGTCCTTGCTCACAAACCGTATGCCTTCATGGCTCATTGTTCACCCTTCATCTGCGCCCGGTCGTACTCGGCGTCATACTTCAGCTTCAAAATCAAAATTGCAATGGAAAGCCCGAACGTCACCAGGTTCGCGCCCGCCACCGGCCACGAGTGCGAGAAAATTCCATACGCCAACCACAGCGCGGTACCCGTCGAGAACAAAATAAACATCCCCAGCGAAATGTCCCGCGCCGAACGCAGCTTCAGCACGCGCAGTAACTGCGGCAGAAACGATATCGTGGTGCACACCGCCGCCATGTAGCCGATCATGTCGATCACAGTTTTCCGCATTATCCTCCGTGCGCCTGCTGCCAGAAAAAGTATGCCGCCACCAGGCAGCCTGTCGCCACTACAATCACCCGCAGCACATTCGCGCTGATGCGCCGCGCATACTGCGCCCCCAGCCAACCGCCCAGTCCGGCAAACACCATCGAAATCAGGCAGTAGTGCCAGATAATCGCGCCCTGCACAATGAAGGTCAGCACCGCGCACAGGTTGGAGAGGCACGCCGCGAGCACCTTCAGCGAATTCAGCTCATGCATCTCTTCCACGCCAAAGAGCGCCAGCGCACTCATGATCAAAAATCCCGCGCCCGCACCAAAGTATCCGATGTAAAAACACACCGGCAGCAGCACTACAAGCAGCACCCACATATTCGGCTTGCGCGCCTCATGCGGCGTGGCCGACCGTCTTCCCAGCCAGCGCGACACCGGCCCGCTCACGCCAAACAGCAGCGTCGCCACCAACAGCAGCCACGGCACCATATGCAGAAACGTCATCTGCTTTGTCTTCAGCAGCACCACTGCGCCGCCAATGCCGCCCAGAATCGATGCCGTCGCCACCGGAAACAGCAGGTCGCGCCGCAGATCCGCGCGCAACGCCGTCACACTGGTCAACTGCCCCGGCCACAGTGCGACGGTATTCGTAGCATTCGCCTGGATCGGCGGCACGCCCATCGCCAGCATCGCCGGAAACGACAGAAACGACCCGCCTCCCGCCATAGCATTCATCACGCCCGCAATGAACGAAGCCGAAACCAGCCACGCAAACTCATATCGCGGCGCAAGATGAAAGAAATGGAGCATCTCCTACCATTGTATTGGTGTGTGCCGCACGCTGCGAATCGTGGTGGCGACCCACGGTTTCGCTTGCCAATAGGATGCCTTTGGGTATCCTGTCTCCATGCGTCTACTCTTCCTCGCCGGGATACTCTCTGCCACGATTGCCCTTACGCCCTGTGCTCACAGCCAGCAGGCGATCCATCGTCTGGATGGCCATCGGCTGTCCGCCGATAAAGCCGATGCAATTGCCGATGCAGAACTCAAGCGCGACGGAGTCATGGGTGCCCAGCTTGCCATCTTCAACCATGGACGCGTCGTATGGACCCACGCCTACGGCTTGCGCAATGCAGAGAAGAATCTGCCCATGACGCCGGACACCAATATCTGGGCCGCCTCTATCACTAAGGGTGTCTTTGCCACATGGGTCATGCACCTGGCCGAACAGCACCGCGTCGATCTCGATCAGCCCATCGCGCAGATGCTTGCGCATCCCCTGAACGAATACGAACCCTATCGCCAGTCAGCCACCGATCTCGTTCAGGATCCGCAGTGGCAGAGGGTTACTCCACGCATCCTGCTCGCACACAGCTCCGGGCTGTCAAACTTCGTCATAGGGGGTGAGCCCGACAAAAAACTTCGGCTCCACTTCCCGCCCGGCACACGCTTTGCCTACTCCGGGGAGGGACTCAATCTTCTTCAGTTCGCCCTGGAAGAAAAACTGCACGAGCCGCTGGACACCGCGATGCAGCGCGATCTCTTTACCCCATTCGGCATGAATCGCACCGGCATGGTCTGGCACGACGACTTCGCCGCCAATACCGCGCTCCGGTACGATGCCGCAGGCCACTACATCGGCACGACGCATCGCGACCGAGCGCGCGCCGCCGGCTCCATGAGCACCACCATTCAGAACCTTTCCCGTTTTATCGAAGCCCTGCTCGCAGACAAGATTCTTCAGCCTCCTGCGAAAGCGGCTATGTTCACGCCGCAGGTCACCATTCGCGCCGCCCACCAGTTCCCCACCTTTGACTCCTCAATCAGCGACGAAGGCCCGCATGTTGGTCTCGCATACGGGCTGGGCTGGGGCCTGCTCACTCGCACGCCATACGGTTCGGCCTTCTTCAAAGAAGGTCACGGCGACGGAGCCGAAAATTACCTCATCTGTTTCCCCCGCAGCGGCACTTGTATGATCCTGCTGACCAACAGCGATAACGGCGAACTCGCATTCCGCCCCTTGCTGGAGCAATTGATCGGCGACAGCGTGACTCCCTGGGAATGGGAAAGCTATACCCGCGCAGCCATCCTCCGGAATGAAGAGCACAGCCCACCGAAATAATGCTCAAGCCTGTATCACCGGCGTCGCCGCAATCAACTGCCGCGTATACTCCTCGCGTGGCGCCTCGCACACCTGCGCGCAATCGCCGATCTCCACCAGCCGCCCCTGCCGCAGCACTGCAATCCTCATCGACAGATACCGCACCAGCGGCATCGAGTGCGAGATGAACAGATACGTCATCCCCCGCGACCTCTGCAGCTCCTGCAGCAGGTTGATCACCTGCGCGCCCACGCTCACATCCAGCGCGCTCACCGGCTCATCCAGCACCAGAAACTCCGGCCGCAGCGCCAGCGCCCGCGCGATATTCACCCGCTGCCTCTGCCCGCCACTGAACTCATGCGGAAAGCGTTCCATCGCGCTCGCATCCAGCCCCACCTCACGCAGCAACTCTCCCACGCGCAAGTCCCTGTCTCTCCCGCTCCATATTCCCTGTTCCCTACTCCCTGCTTTTCTCTGTTCCCTGTTCCCTAATCCCTGTTCCCTGTGTATCTCAAACGGTTCCCCCACTATCTCCCGCACCCTCATCCGCGGATTCAGCGCCGCAAACGGATCCTGAAACACAATCTGCATCCGCTGCCGCAGCGCCCTCATCTCCGCCGAAGAAGCACCCAGCACATCCACACCATCGAACCGCACCGCACCCGCGGTCGGCTCGATCAGCCGCAGAATCATCCGCGCCACAGTACTCTTACCCGAGCCCGACTCACCCACCAGTCCCAGCGTCTCTCCCCGAGCAATCTCGAACGACACATCATCCACCACGCGGCTCACCCCTCCCTCGCGCGGATACTCCTTCACCAGATTCTTAACCGAAACCAACACCTCACCCATAGCCGAATCCTAGCACCCTTAACTCATCGTCATTCTGGCACTCGAGCTTGGGCAACGTCCATGTACGGCAGCCAGTGTCGTCCTCGGAGTAGGTTCATCCAAATAATTAAAAAACAAGATTTCAGACCGAAGGGAGTTGTGATATCAATGCTTACAGAACGGTCATGCCTATTTGTTTCAACTCGCTACTGGTACAGGTTGGAATCCTACCTCACGATGTGATCCTGCTTCGTCATCAAGACAAGTCGGCAGCACGCGGACGTACACCTTACGAGCTATGGCGTGACGATCCTGCTGCTTTCGAGACTTACCAGCGTATCCAAGCAATCGAAAACAGGGCAAAGTTTTCACGGACGAAGCTATGGGCTTCCTTCGTTGCCACACTAGATGGCGGCACAATGTTCATTGGTCTTTACAATGCCACTTACAAAGGCACACTTACGGAAGATACCCCACATCCACATAAAGAGGGCGTTGCCTTAGCTGGGAATTGTGATCACTACGATCTACAACTTGATCAACGGTTGAGCGATTTGCAAGGCAAGCTTTTTATTGCGTGGGGAAGCGGAACAAGGGCATGGGTGCAGCGGGCCGAGAACCAGAACAAGACAGTGGTCGAGCTGCGCCCTCGGTTTAAGGAACCTGAATTTCCTGGATTTCTGAATTTCATAAAGCCGCTGTCTGAGATTGAGTCCTTGCCAGCAACCTGGATCGCTGTCCTCAAAGAGGCAGCTGGGGTATACCTGCTCACTTGCCCGAAAACGAAGGAGCTATACGTGGGTTCAGCGTCCGGATCAGAAGGTTTCTGGAGTCGATGGTGCCAGTACATCTCGAATAACCACGGCGGTAACCTTGCACTGAAGAGCCGTGAATACAGCGACTATCAAGTATCTATACTGGAAGTGGCTGGGACTGCTGCAACTACAAAAGACGTTCTGGCGATGGAAATGAGATGGAAGTGGAAGCTACAGAGTCGAGAGATGGGGCTAAATAAGAATTAGGCGACGTTCGATTTGTCTCAGTTTGGTCATTTTGATCCATCACCTGAGACAATCAAGCTCAATTCAATACCCCGTGAGATTCGTTCACTATTTCACGTAGTAGTTAAGCAACTTGTGGAGAGAAAATGACCGACGCAAGAAAGTCTGACGAAGCTCTGAGAAAAATTCAAGAGATTAAGCGCAAAGTTGACGGCCACCAGTCGAACATCTCGAGAATTGAGAGAGAGAAGAACGATAGGGTGAGGGATTTTGACCAGCGGATCAAGCGTGAACAGGATCAAATCAAGCAGTACTCCAAACAGATTGATGACCTTAAGCGCCAAATTTGATTCCTACATAGCTCCAAACAAAAATAGCGGATGGCCCGCTCATCTTAACTAAAAGAAAAACGGCTCCATTTCCGGAGCCGTTGCTTTTGTCTTTGCTCGCGAAGCGAGCCTACCGCCGTGCGCGCAGCACTAGATATCCAAATTCTTCACATCCAGCGCATTCTCTTCAATGAACTTCCTGCGCGACTCCACATCCTCGCCCATCAGTGTCGTGAAGATCAGCTCGGTTGCCGTGATGTCTTCCAACTTCACCCTTAGCAGTGTGCGCTTATCCGGATCCATCGTCGTCTCCCACAGCTGCGTGCTCGTCATCTCGCCCAGACCCTTATACCGCTGCACTTGGTACTCTTTGCGCCCCTGCTCGATCACATACGCAAACAGATCGCGCGGCGTCTGCTTCTCCACCGGCTCAGCGTTGGCCTTCGCCTTCACTCGCTTCTCCGGCTTCACCGCCGCTACCGTCTCTTCCGCCGCAGCCTCTTCAGGAACCGTGCTCTCCGCGGCCTCCGCCTCGCCCTCTTCCTCAGCCTCTGCGGCAATGGTCTTGGCGTCCTTCTTCGCATACTCGATCAGGAACGGTGGCTGCAACTGGTCCTTGATCTGCACGTACTTTGACATCATCTGCCGGTACTCCGGAGAAGTAGCCAGCGCCCAATCCACATGCCGCTCCGAGCCCTGCGCATCGATGAACGTCACCGAATACGTCTGGTGCTCTTCATCGAACACCGGCGCATGCACGCCCTTGAACTGCTGCACCTTCTGCATCGCTTCCAGCGCGTCATGCAGCTTGGTAATCTTCTCCGGCACCGCTTCGGGCGTGCCTTCAAAATCCACCCGCTTCGCCAGATCCAGCTTGCACAGCAGAGTGCATACATCATCGTTGCGCAGCCGCTTGTCCACCTTCTCGTAGAAGCCCAGGAAGTCATTCAGCTGCGCCATGAACTTCGTCAGCTCCGCACCCTCAAGCCGAGCCGCACCATCGCCATAGTGCACGATCATCCCGTCCGCCGCGCGCTTCACCATCACCTTCACAAACTCGCGATCGTCCTTGATGTATTGCTCAAACTTGCCCTTCTTGATGCGATACAGCGGCGGCTGCGCAATAAACACGTGCCCGCGCTTGATCAGCTCCGTCATGTGGCGGAAGAAGAAAGTCAGCAGCAGCGTGCGGATATGCGATCCATCCACGTCGGCATCCGTCATCAAGATCAGCTTGCCGTAGCGCAGCTTTGCCGGATCGAAATCTTCCTTGCCAATGCCCGCCCCCAGCGCCGTAATCATCGCGCGGATTTCCTCGTGGCCCAGCATCTTGTCGTAGCGTGCCTTCTCCACATTCAGAATCTTGCCCTTCAGCGGCAGGATCGCCTGATACCGTCTGTCGCGGCCCTGCTTCGCCGTGCCACCGGCCGATTCACCCTCGACCAGGTACAGCTCGCAACGCTCCGGCGAACGCTCGCTGCAATCCGCCAGCTTACCCGGCAGTCCTCCGCCATCCAGCGCACCCTTGCGCCGCGTCAGATCGCGCGCCTTGCGTGCCGCCTCGCGTGCCCGGCTCGCCTCAATCGCCTTGTTGATGATGCGTCGTGCGACCTGCGGATTCTGCTCCAGGAACATCCCCAGCTTCTCGTTCACCGCCTGCTGCACCACGCCCGAGATGTCAGAGTTCAGCTTGCCCTTGGTCTGTCCTTCAAACTGCGGCTGCGGCAGCTTCACGCTCACCACCGCCACCAATCCCTCGCGCACGTCGTCGCCAGAGAGGTTCTCCTTCACATCCTTGAACAGTCCCAGCGACTGCCCCGCCGCATTCACCGTGCGCGTTAGCGCCGTGCGGAAACCCGATAGATGCGTGCCGCCATCTACCGTGTTGATATTGTTCGCAAAGCTGAACACGTTCTCCGAGTAGCCATCGTTGTACTGCAGTGCGATCTCCATCACCACAGACTCTTTTTCACTCTCGATGTAGATCGGCTTGTCGTGCAGCACCGCCTTGCCCTTGTTCAGATGCTTGATGAACTCCGCAATGCCGCCGGCATACTTGTACTCCTGCCGCTTCGCCTCGCCCGTCTTCGCGTCCGCGGTACGCTCATCCGTTAGCGTGATCTCCAGCCCCTTGTTCAGGTAGGCCAGTTGCCGCAACCGCTCAGACAGCGTGTCGGTGTTGTACTCCGTCACCGTAAAGATGCTGCGGTCCGGCAGAAAGTGGATCTTCGTGCCGCGCTTCTTGCTGCTGCCCGTCTGCTTCAGCTCGGTCGTCGGCGCGCCCTTGGAATACTCCTGCTCGTATGTATGCCCGTCGCGCCACACCTCAACCTCAAACTGCTCCGCCAGTGCGTTTACGCAGCTCACACCCACGCCATGCAGGCCGCCAGACACCTTGTAGTTCGAAGCATCAAACTTGCCGCCAGCATGCAGCTTGGTCAGCACCACCTGCACCGCCGGCATCCGCTCGCCCGTCGGCGTGTCCATCATGTCTACAGGGATACCGCGCCCATCATCCACCACCGTGATCGAGTTATCCAGGTGGACCGTCACGTCCACGCGCGTCGCATAGCCTGCGAGCACTTCATCGACGGAATTATCGACAACCTCATACACCAGGTGATGCAGGCCCATCTCGCCCGTCGAGCCGATGTACATCGCCGGCCGCAGGCGCACAGCCTCCAGCCCTTCCAGGATCTTGATGTTGTCGCCGGTATACGTCGGAGCGTTCTTAGGAGACTTTGCCTTCGGCTGATCGTCTGTGACGTCGAGAAGTGCGGTATTGGAGGGGATTGTCTCTTTCGCTGCCATGAAGCTCCAGTGGATCGAAAACCGATTCGAAAATTCGACCGTCGCAATCCATAGCTATTGCACTAAAAACAGTGCAATTATGGTTTGAATACGGGACCTTTTCGTGTCTCTATTTTACCACTTAAAATGGGTGGTTTTAAGCAGGAAAAAGCCCTCGCAAAGAGGGCTTTTAGGTACCTGAAAATGCACGTTTTTATGCAGTTGCTTCGGCCACAATGGGGTCCACAGCTACAAAGCGTCCGGTACGGCCGCGATCCACAAACCGCACCATGCCATCCACCTTCGCGAAGAGGGTATCGTCCTTGCCGCGGCCCACGTTCAGACCGGCCTTCAGCGGGGTCCCACGCTGCCGCACGATGATCGAGCCACCGGTCACAACCTGTCCGCCAAACACCTTCACGCCAAGCCGCTGTGCGTTTGAATCCCGACCATTTTTGGAACTGCCTAGACCTTTTTTATGTGCCATTTCTCTACCCTCGTATCGGCGCGCTGCGTTTCACCAGGCCAGCCCTGCCGTAAATTCAATCTTCCTGAAACCCTTACAAAATATTTGTTATTCCGCTGCGCAGCGGCGGAATCTGCTTCTCTCCGCCCTGCCGCAAATGCCCACGCCCAGCACTTACGCCGTCAGAGCCTTACCATTCACCAGAATCTCGTTGATCTTCACCTGCACAAACGCCTGGCGATGACCCTGCAGCTTCTTGTACTGCTTCTTGCGCTTGTAATGGAAGACCAGGATCTTCTCGCCGCGGCCTTCGCCCACAACAGAAGCCGTTACCTTGGCGCCCCCAAGCTCCTTCTCGAAGTTTCCCTCGGAGCCGGAGATGGCCACAACGTCAGAAAACTCAATGGCGGCGCCGCTCTCGTGGCCCGTCTTCTCGATCTTGACCACGTCGCCCGGAGCAACGCGATACTGCTTACCACCTGTGCGAATCACTGCGTACATGCAAACCTCCAGCGCTTTCAGGGCGCAAAATATCACGGCCTGTTGCGCGAATCCTATTCAAAACTGAGTGGGGCTATACCGGACCAGCGCTGATTTCACGCCTTCAACCAGACCCAAACCGCGTTCGTCCGCGCTCCGGTCCAGCCGATTCCACTGCACCCCGCATACGCAGGATGGGCTGTATCGCCAAACTTAAAAAGTGTAGCGTTTCCCAGCCCTTTGGTCAATTCTAACCCTGAAAAATCGGCCGTTGCACCACTTCCGGGGCGAGTACCTCGGGTGAATGTTGAGCCACAGATCCGGGTGCCCCATCTTCGCCACAGTTCCATCGTGGCGAAGGTGGGATAGCGTCGCCACGCGACGGCCGCGCGACGCGCGCAAATGTTTCACGCTACATGCTATCCCCGTAGCCCCTGAAACAGGTGCTCACACACCCGCCCCACCCCCCGAGACAGGCCACACTTCCTTCCTCCCGGAAGCATCTAAAACAACGTACGTAGACGAATAAAGAGGAGAATCATGCAAATCATCTATCAGGCTCACGCCACAGCCACCGGTGGCCGCAACGGCCACGTCGCAACAGACGACAACGTACTCAGCGTCGATCTTGCCATTCCCAAACAGATGGGCGGCCCCGGCGG
>DASWOP010000246.1:0-9223 GCA_036404255.1 Acidobacteriaceae bacterium
GAAGTTGGCGGTGCCGGGCGTCAGAGTAATGGAGAGCGCAGCGCCGGTGCCGGTCAGGGATGCCGTCAGGGTGGGGTAGGTGCTGCTGCCGGTAAGAACCGTGAGTGTGCCTGTGCGTGCGCCGAGGGCTGTGGGGGTGAAGGTGACGCTGATGGTACAGCTACCGTTTGCCGCGATTGGAGTGGTCAGGCTGCAGGTGATTGCGGTTGCCGTAAAGTCGCCGCTGGCTGCGATGCTGTTGATGGCAAGCGTAGTGGATGAGCTGTTGGTAACGGTGAAAGTCTGTGCTGCGGATGTGGAAGCCTGTGTGACGCTACCGAAGTCGGCGGTGCCGGGCGTGAGTGTGATGGTGACCGCGCTTGAAGTGCCAGTGCCGGTCAGGGACGCCGTTGCCGTGGAGGTAACCACGTTGGATGAGACGACCGTGAGGGTGCCGGTGCGTGCGCCGACGGCGGTGGGCGTAAAGGTGACGGTGATGGTGCAGGTTCCTGCCGCGGCTAGAGGGGCGGAGGTGCTGCAGGTACCACCGGTGACGGCAAAGTTTCCGGAAGCGGTGATGCTGGTGAGGTTGATGGAGCTGGCGGCGCTGTTGGTGAAGGTGAAGGTTTGTGCGGCGGTGGTGGTATTCACCGTGATGCTGCCGAAGTCCTTCGAACCGGGGGTGATGGCGGCTCCGCCGGTGTCCGCGGGCAGGGCGAAGTAGCCAAGGCCGGCGTCGTGATCGGAGTTCACTTCTGGCCGGGTGGCATCGTTCCGGTAGACCGCCGGAAATTCTGAATCCATGTGTGCGTATGCGATGTGCGCACCGGCAGAGGCGAGGTCCGAGGTGACGACGATGTGGTCCAGCACCTGTGCGTTGCCGACGAAGACGTAGGAGTATTGCTGATCGGCGGGCAGGTTGGTGACAAGATCGACCAGTGCCGGTGTGGGTTTCACATAGCTGGAGGTGGTTCCAACGTCCACGGTGTTGTTGGCAGCCGGCGTGCCTTTGATGACGCCGAGCGTGTCGGCATAGCCATCGGAGAACTGGAAGGCATTGTGGTCACCGACCGAGATCACATGCTTGCCCGTGGCCTGATATCCCTGGATGATGTTCGAGAGATACTCGGCCTGGCGCTCACGCTTGATGCGTTTGTTGGCGGCAGAGGCGTCCTGATTGTCGATGTCCGTGAGTGAGAGCAGGTGATTGGAGATCACGATGACGGGGTAAGCGGCGTAACCGTTCTGCGCCTTGATGGTGGCGTCCAGGATGAGGGGAGCGCGATCATTGAGCGTAGCGCTGGCGCCGGTGGAGTTGATGTACGTGACGCCGGAACCGATGGAGGTAACGCTGTTGACTGTGACGCGGTTGGTGTTCACCAGAAAGGCTGTGTTGATGCCTGTACCGTCGGTATCCTGAACGAGGTAGTAGGCGTAGTGCGGGTCGGTTTCGCCCGCAGCGATGGCATCGGCGCTGATCTTGTCGGAGACGAGCTTGAGCGTGCCGGTAGGATCGGTGGCGCTGGTGGAACTCATCTCCTGGATGCCGATGATGTCCGGGTAGTTGAGAATGTGACGGATGGCGAGCGAGAGCTTGTTGAGGCGCAGGGCAAGCGCGGCGGCGGTAAGCTGGGTGGAACCGTGATATGCGGTGGTGCTGTTGTAGAAGCGCTCCACGTTGTAGGACGCGACGGTAAACTCATTCGCTGCGCGGGCAGGAAGCGCCTGGGCCGTAATCATGGTGGGCAGGGGATCGCGTGCCTGCGTGGTATCCGGGTCGATGACGAAGGTGGCCTGGCCGACGGAATAGTCAAGCACGCCGACGAGGTTGGTGAGTTTCACATTGGCGGTAGTGTCAATGGTTGCACCGCCGGTGGCGATGCTATTTACCAGCAACACTTCAGGATTGCCGTCCCAGCGGGGAATGTCCAGAGGCGAAGGAGCAGCAGCGGGTAAATCCACCGTGATCTGGATGCCTGGCTCGCGGAAGGCGCGGGGCACGCCGGTGATGACGCCGTAGAAGGTGCCGAGGCTGGTGTAGGTCTCATTGGCTTCGCTGAGAGTGCCATCGGTTCCCTGAGTGGTGGTAAGCGAGGGAATCTTGACGCGCATGCTCTGGTACTTGAGCGCGGAGGCGTAGTCCGTGGTGGAGGTATCCGTGGGGAGCAGCGTGACCGCTGGAACCAGCGTAGTGAGCGAGGCAGGGGTGCCAGCGGCTACGACGGTGACGGTTGGGGCGGTAATCTCTGTCTCTTTAACCGGCCCCGTGGGCGTAGATGCGGAGTAGAGCGTCACCGTTCCGGTGACGGAAACCTCAGTGCCCACGGAAGAGGCAAATGCGCCGGTAGTAGAGGTGGAATAGACGAAGACCGCCTCTGATGCAGACGTTAACGGACTGTTCCAGTTGGACTGCTTTGCTTCGAGGTAGAAGCCATTCGACCGCTTGGCAACAATGATGCCGGTAACCGTGACGCTCTGCCCGTTGTAGGACAAGGGATTGGCTTCGATGGTGTGAATCGCGACGGCGGTTTGCGCGTTTGCAACCTGCGCCAGATTCAGGGGGAGCAGAAACAGAACTGAGGAAAATGCCGCGGATAGCAGGCGAGCAGCGAAGCGGTTAGTCAGCATCTTCCAGAAATATCACACCTCGATGACAATCCCTGTATTAAAAGCGTAGGAAGATGAAAACAATGTTCATCCGGTCGCGCGGAGACAGCATTCGGAGTTGAAGAGTGGGAATTTCCGGGGCTAAAGCCCCTCTTTCAATCTATGCGACTTGCCGTGCAGGCTGAAGCCTGCACTCCCCCCGGCTGAAGCCGGGGGCTTAATCCCAAAAGCACATGGGGAATTTGGCAGGCATTGGGAATTTAGCTGGGGCAGTTTTTACTGTTGATGTGATGATTGCGGCGCCACTTAAAAGCAGATTCCGCGCGCTACGCTTCGGAATGACAAATAAAAATTGGGGCAGAAATGACAAATAAACACGGTGCAGAAATGACAAATAGAGGGATTGGGCTAAACACCATACACCAATAGGAGATTTGTTCTAAAAAGAAATCAGGACACTACCTGAAGTTCGCAGATGCGCTTTGTGAGCTACGTCACGATCTATACTGGTAGAGCGATGCCTAAGACCTTCTACATTGAAACATTCGGCTGCCAGATGAACGCCCATGACTCGGAAAAAGTCATCGGAACGCTGGAGCAGGAGGGCTATGCACGCGTTGAGGATGAAGCCAACGCGGAACTGATTCTGTACAACACATGCTCCATCCGCGACAAGGCGGAGCAGAAGGTCTTCCACCGGCTGAATGAGTACAAAGCCATGCAGGGCGAAGGCAAGAAGTTTGCCGTGCTGGGCTGCGTGGCACAGCAGGAGGGCGAGAAGATCTTCGAGCGCGCGCCGTATGTGTCGCTGGTATCGGGGTCGGCCAGCTACCGCAATCTGCCGGAGATGCTGGTGCGCCTGGAAGCTGGCGAGACGCGCATCACCGGGCTGGACGACCGGCAGACCGACGAGACCTTTGAAACTGAGTTCACCGCGCGCACTAATCCGCATCGCGGCTACATCACCATCATCGAAGGCTGTGACAAGTTCTGCGCCTATTGCGTGGTGCCGTACACGCGCGGCAAGGAGCGCAGCCGGACGGCTGAGTCCGTTTTGCGGGAAGCACAGCGCATGGCCGACCAGGGATTCACTGAGATTCAACTGCTGGGGCAGAATGTGAACTCCTACCGCGATCCGACAGGAAAGAAGACGTTTGCTGAACTGCTGCTGGCTATCGGCGAAATTGGCGGTATCCGGCGCGTGCGCTTCACTACGTCGCATCCGAGAGATTTTACCCACGACATTGTGCAGGCGATCGATGCTTCACCGGTACTCTGCGACCACGTGCATCTGCCGGTGCAGAGCGGGTCGTCTGCCGTGCTGCAGGCGATGGCCCGCGAATACACGCGCGAATGGTATCTGGAGCGCATGAGCTGGATCAAGGCGGCGAAGCGCGACATCTCGATCACCAGCGACATGATCGTCGGTTTCCCGGGCGAGACAGATGCCGACTTTGAGCAAACGCTCACGATGATGGATGAGGTGAAGTACGATGCTATCTTTGCGTTCAAATTCTCACCGAGGCCCAATACGCCGGCCATCCACATGGCAGACAGCATTCCCGATGAGGTGAAGATGGCTCGACTGAAGGTGCTGAATGACCGCCAGCGCGAGATTCAGCGGCTGCATTACGCACGGCATCTCGGCGAGCTGATGGAGGTGATGGTGGAGCATTACAACCCATCACGGGGCCAGGTGACAGGGCGCAGTTCGCAGAACAAGACGGTGAACTTCACCACAGCGCAGCCTATTCTGCCGGCCATTGGGAGCTATCTGAGGGTACGCATCACGCAGACTATGCCAAACAGTCTGCTTGGCGAAGCGGCTGTGGCGAATTAGGATGCATGTAGAGCAATGGATATTCTGACCAAACCCGAAACGCCTCCGGCTCCCGATGTGGAGATGAAGATTCGCGGGCTGATGATGGATCCTGTGACCAATATGCCCATCATCGTGCTGAAGGATGTGGACAGCGAGATGGTGCTGCCAATCTGGGTTGGGATGTACGAGGCGAATGCCATTGCGCTGGAGATTGAGAAGGCTACACCGCCGCGCCCGATGACACACGATCTGCTGCGGAACGCTATTCGCGGATTGAACGCGCAGGTGAAGAAGGTTGTGGTCTCCGAGCTGCGAGATGACACGTTCTATGCGGTGATCTGGATGGACCAGGATGGGGAACTCGTGACCATGGACGCGCGACCTTCGGATGCGCTGGCACTCGCCCTGCGCTCGGATTGCCCGATCTACGTGAGCCGCCAGGTGCTGGATAATTCCAAGCTGACGGCAAACGGCGCACAGAATATCAACTCAGAGGAACTACGCCGCTGGCTCGAGGGCCTGGGCGATGAGGATATGGGCCGCTACAAGATGTAGTCTTGGGCGGACGGCTTTCGACCGGGCGCACTATGATAGCGCGCTACAAATCCAAATCTATAACCAGCCGCAACGCCGGGCGATCTCTTCGCTCCAGCCAGCCTCAGTCGGGAGTTCAGGCAGCGGCTCTGCCAGCTGTCTCCCGGTAATCACACCTTCAATTGCCTCCGCCAGCTTTGACGGCATCTCTTCTTCGCCGCCATGAAGCACTGTGGCCCACGGGGTATTCAGCAGAATGTCGCTCACGCCGGATTGCCGGTGCAGCAGGATTGGAATGCCGCGCTGCAGGCTTTCGATGGCGGGAATGCCGTAGCCCTGAACCGCAGGCATCAGGAATAGATGCGCCTGTGCGTAGAGTTGCTCGAGCTGCGCATCGGTGACAAAGCCATGGAAGTGTGCGCGAGGGCCGATGCCAAGTTCGGCTGCCATGCTGCGCAGCGGCTCCACCAGCGAGCCTTTGCCTGCGATGTGCAGGTGCCAATCCACGCGGCTGGAGAGGGGATTGGCGCCACGCTCGAGCTCGGCCAGGGCGCGCAGCATCCAGTCAATGCGTTTATTCGCCTCCACGCGGGAGACGCTCAACAGGTTGAGCGTACCCTCGACCCGCCGGGGCACAAAGTTCTGGGGGTCGCCCATGCCGCCCATGCGCACAATCTCGGCGTCGGCACCAAAGTCCTTGCGGCTGTCTGCGCGTAGAAATTCGCTGTTCACAAAGGTGCGGCCGCCGCTGCGGAGGCCATAACCGATGATGGCATTGGAGATGCGCAGGCGCAGCTTCTGCTTTATGGTTCGCAGCTGGCCGGCATCGCCAAAGAGCGCCGGGGTATCGTGCATCAGCGTGTGAAAGCCGCGCAGGCCGGCCAGCGTGGCGTGCATTGCCTCCTGGTAGCCGTTCGTCAGCACCTGCGGAGCAGAGGGCTGGCGCGATGCAAAGTAGGCGCGCAGTGCGGCGATCTTCTTGCGTGCGCGCATCTCCGGCTTCAGTTCGACCACCGGCAAGGGATATTTTGCAAATTGCGCTATATCGACAGGATTGCGATAAGTCACGAAGTGGCAGGGAAGATTGCGCTCGTGCAACCAGTCTGCCAGCGCCAGGCAGCAACGCTCGGCGCCGCCAAGCTCGCCAAACTCGGCCAGGAAGATGGGGCGGGAAGCGGGAGAGATGGCAGACGAGGCGCTCACAGGCTTAATCCTAACCGCTGCACGCAACTAAACCTATGAAAATCAAATCCTTGGAGGGACTCGTATCCATATACGATAGGAAGAGTATGGGTAGCCTGCAGCGCATTTTCAAAAATTTGTTTGCACTTGTCGTCTCCAACATCACCATGGTGGCGAATCAACTCCTGTTGCCGCCTATCTTTTTGCATCAGTATGGAGTTGCGCTCTATGGCGAGTGGCTGGCGCTCTCCGTTGGCGTTGCCTATCTGCGGACGTTGAACTTTGGCGTGCAGACCTATGTAAATCAGGACCTCACGCTGCGGTTTCATCGTGGCGAGTTGGAAGGCTACCATGTGCGTCAGTCCACGGCGCTGAGGCTTCTGCTGGGTATCTGCGGGGTGACCGCGGCACTCTCTCCTATCATCTTCCTGCTGCCCATCTCCCACATTCTGCGGCTCGGAATCTCTAACCAGCAAGCCACTTTGGCTACGTTTCTGTTGGCTATGCAGGTGCTGGTAAATATCCTGTTCGGATACTTCACCGGAATCTTCATGGTGGTCGAGAAGTCGCATCGCGGCACGCAGTGGAACAACGCACAACGCATGCTCTTCATCGCGGCTACAGTCGCCGCCATCCTGCTGCACGTCTCCTTCGCCATGCTGGCATTTGTGCAACTGGTTACCTATGCCGTGGTCTTCGTGGCCGTCCTGATCGACCTCAAGCGCACGGCACCGCAGATATTTCCCAATGTCCGCCACTGGGACAGTAGTTCCGTACGAGAGATTCTAAAACGCAGCGGTCACTTTGGACTGATCTACTCCTGTACCTTCCTGGCATTTGAAGCACCGGTGCTGGTACTGCAGCGTATCGTTGGCCCTGTCGCAGTGGTCGCATTCACGCTGATGCGGACCATCTTCTCCATGGGGCGCCAGATACTGGCAGTGCTTACCCAGTCGCTCGGCCCGGAGATTACAGCGCTCTTCGGCAAGCGCGACTGGCGGCAATTGCGTACGCTATACGGCTACTCCGAGAAGCTCATCTTCGCCTGTATTCCGACAGTGAACCTGGCTATTCTGGTGGCGTCACCGTGGCTGCTGAGCCTGTGGAGAGTGAATAAGTCAGGCATGTTCCAGCTTTACCCTTATGTGATCTCCTCGGCTATTTCTATTGTGATGGCAACGGAAGAGCATAAATACCAATTCCAGTTCTCAACCAATTCGCATGAGAAGCTGGCGCGCTTCATGTTCTGCTCTTACGTCGCAATGGTGGCATGTTCCATTCCGCTGGTACGGCTCTTTGGCACCATGGGCTTCCTGTGCATCTGGCTGGCGACAGAGTCTGCACAGTTGATCTATATCGTGCATCTCAACCACGTACTATTCGATCCGGCCTCTACCCAAGTTGAAAAGCTGACCATGCAGAACCTTACCCGCATGCTCAGTCTTTCGCTCGCTGGCCTAGTGGCCGCAGCGTTCACATTGCGTCATACAAGCGGAGCAGGGCATGGAGTGCAGATTGCAGCGACCGCCGCAACCCTTGTGCTGGTTGGCGGAGTATCCTACGTGCTGTTTGATCTGAAACATGTGGCTGGAGGGTTCTCAAAGCGCCTCCGGGGCCGATTCGCGTCATAGTCTTCAAGCCGAGCACAGATAGAACCGAGGGAGAGAATTTCATTGCGCTTCTACGTCTTCAGTCCGCGGTTTCATATTCGCCCGAAGAACACGGACTGGCTCTATAACGGATACCTGCCGCGGGTCAGGGAGTTCGTCGACGACTTTGAGGTCTACCTGCAGCAGGCCTGGATCCCAAGTCTGATAACGAACGCACGTAGCGCAGCAGCTATCGCGCGCGGCAGGCTGAACCTCACGCTTCCAGCTTTTATGCTGCCTCAGACGGAGGACAGGTTCTCACTTGCCGATCTGCGCCGGTCCAGGGCCGACGTCGTCTTTGGACATTCGCCAACGAACGTGCACCACCTGCCGCTCATCTGCCACACCGGGCCCATCTATGAGCAGCCACTTAAGGACCGAGGGGTCTCCCAGGCCGAGATTGACCGGGAAAAGGCGGTGAAGCTTCGGACCATCCTGCGGTCCGAGCTGGTGACCTTGAACTCTGAGGCTGGAGCAGAGACTTTGCGGGCACTTCACCCAGCATCGGCCGACCGGATTCGAAGTATTCCATTCTTTCTCCCTCATTTGCAGACAATTCCGGCTATAACACTTCAAGAGAAATGGTATAAGCCAGAGAAAATAAAGCTTCTATTTGTAGGGCGCGAGGCGAACCGCAAGGGGTTACCGGCGGTTCTGGAGGCTTTCCGGGCCGCTGATGCAAGCTATCCCGGGCTGCTTGAGCTTCAGATCGTCACAAACTTTGCCGATGGCGCTATCCCAATTCCGGTCATGCCCAACGTTCGTCTGATCGGCGAACTTAGCCGAGACGAGGTGGGCGCGCTTATGCGCCAGAGCCATATTGTGCTCATGCCCAGCAGGTTTGAGACGTATGGCTGGGTCTACCTGGAGGCGATGGCTGCAGGCGCTATTGCCGTGGCATGCGACGCGCCAGCGCAGCAGGAGATTCTGGCAGACGGTCGCGCAGGAATGCTGGTACAGCCAACGGCCGAGGCGGTTACATCCGCGTTGCTGCAATTGCTGGAACGACCGGAAGAGATGCGAGCACTCGCAGCGCGTGGCTGGCAGCGGGTCAGTGATGTCTATCTGCCGGGCATTGTGGCGAAGAGGATGAAGGAGCTGGGATTCGAGGCAGAGGAGCTTTTCCGGCGCAAACAGGGGCGATAGTTTGGCCGCGCTCCAAAGTATACATAATATATGTTATCGGACATTGCGATAAGGTAGTTCGCTGATAAGAGCTCCGGGCTATTGTGGCAATATGGCTTATTTTACTGGGTATACCTACAGCTATTGCACGTTCGAACTACTGCCAAAATGTGACCTCCCCCGCGCATCTATACGCTGTATGTGTTAGATTCAACAAAGCCCTTCCGACGAGAGTGCGGATGCGGAGAGATGGCCGAGTGGCTGAAGGCGCACGCTTGGAAAGCGTGTATACCGCAAGGTATCCAGGGTTCGAATCCCTGTCTCT
>DASWOP010000247.1:0-8919 GCA_036404255.1 Acidobacteriaceae bacterium
TTGGTAAAGAAGTGCGCAATGAACGAAATAAGTGCAAAGAGAAGCAGGATGTGAATCAGAAAACCACTTACATGAAACATCACAAAACCGCCGAGCCACAGCAGAATGAGAAGAATCGCCAATCCAAGAAACATAGTCGAACCTCATGGACTGCAAAGTATTCGCGACTGCAGCGAATCAATTGATGAGAGCCATATTGCCTGCCAGCCGTTGCCTGCCGTGCACCAAATTTTTCCCGCGCACCGAATCCGCACCAAGTCCCGGTAAAGATAAGCTCTTTCACAGGCAAACACCTTGGAATTCGGCGCATCTACCTAATTGGTTTACTCGTTTCTATCTCAATTCTTGCGAGGCGCATTATGCTGGGCACAATTCTTCTGATTATTCTCATCCTGATGTTGATCGGTTCCATACCCGCCTGGCCGTACAGCACGGGCTGGGGATATTATCCGAGCGGTGGCCTCGGCCTGATCGTCGTCATCGTCATCATCCTGCTAGTCCTCGGGCGAATCTAAATCTCCTCCAAACGCAAATGATGCGGTGGCCACAGCCACCGCATCATTTGCAACCACTGTCATTCTGAGCGAGTGAAGAATCTGCTTCTCGTCTTTGCTTCAGCGAGCGAAGCTCGCTATTCGCCGTCCGCGCAGTCGGGATCCCCGCCGAACGCTCTTGTTCAATGGGGTGATCAGCACCCGCCCGCAATCGACGGAATCAGCATCACCTCATCGCCATCCTGAAACGCATACTTCTCCGCCCCCAGAAAACGAATATCCTCATCGTTCACATACACATTGATGAACCGCCGCAGCTTGCCGCTCTCATCCTTGATGTTGGCGCCCAGTGCGGGAAATGCAGTCTCCAGATCCGCGACTAATCCATCCAAGTTCTTTGCGTTGGAATCCAGTTGCTTCGCGCCGTCCGTGTGCTTTGTAAATGCGGTTGGCAGAATCACTTTAATTGGCATAGGTCACTTCTTTCTGGCTATCAAGCTCATTCAAATACTCAGCGAACTCTGCGAGCCGCGGCTTCACCGCGCGCTCCGTTGCATACTTACCCTGCAATGCGTCAGTCGTCTTCAAACCGTTTCCGGTAATGCAAACCACCGTCGTCTCCTCCGCGCGGATACGGCCCTGCTGCACCAACTTCTGCGTCACACTGGTCGTCACACCACCCGCAGTCTCCGTGAAGATGCCTTCCGTCTCGGCCAACAGTTGAATTCCCTCCACCACCTGCTCGTCGCTCACATCTTCCGCCCAACCGCCCGTCTCGCGAATCATCTTCGCAGCATACGGTCCGTCCGCCGGATTGCCGATCGCCAGCGAGCGCGCAATCGTGTGCGGTCGCTGGGGCTCCACATCATTCGTGTTGCCCTTCACCGCCGTCGAAATCGGAGAGCATCCCGTCGCCTGCGCACCGAAGAACTTCACATCCTTCGCCTCGACCAGCCCAAGCTGGATCAGCTCGCCAAACGCCTTCTTAATCTTGCGGATCAGCGACCCGCCCGCCATCGGGCAAACTACGTTATCCGGCAGCTTCCAGCCCAGTTGCTCCGCAATCTCGTAGCCCACCGTCTTCGAACCCTCGGAGTAATACGGCCGTAGGTTCACATTCACAAACCCCCAGTTGTAGTGGTCAGCGATCTGCGAACACAGCCGGTTCACATGGTCGTAGTTTCCATCAATGCGCACCAGCCGCGCGCCATACACCTGCGTGTTCAGGATCTTCGCCTGCTCCAGGTCCGCCGGCACCAGGATGCAAGCCTTCAGCCCCAGTCGCACCGCCTGCGCCGCCGTAGCATTCGCCAGGTTCCCGGTAGACGAACACCCCACCGTCTCAAACCCGAACGCCTTTGCATTCGCCAGCGCCACCGCTACCACGCGGTCCTTGAAGCTCAACGTCGGCATACACACCGCGTCGTTCTTCACATATAAATTCTCCGACCCGCCCTCAAAGATCCGTGCAGCCAGTCTCGGCGCACGCACCAGCGGCGTAAATCCCACCGGCAGATCGGGCTGGAACCCCTTCGGCACCGGCAGCAGCGCCGCATAGCGCCATATACTCGCCGGTCCCGCCGCGATAGACTCCCGCGTCACAATACCCTTGGCTGAGTCGATGTCATAACAGACCTCCAGCGGCGAGAAACACTCGTCGCAGATAGTCAACGGTTGATTACCGAAGGAGCGGCCACACTCATGGCAGCGCAGTTCATACGCACACGCAAAGCTCATCCCAACTCTTTCCGGGCGGATGAGAGCTCAAAAACCTGTGACTGCTCTGGTGGGTCGGCGAAGCCGCGAAAGCGGCCACCGTTGGCTGATCAAAAAATCGCGAGATGCGCGCTTCTGTTTGCACATCCCGAATCTCATGTTCCCCGTTACCCAGGAGAGAGTTGACACCGGACGCCCGAAACGCAGAAGCACATTTCAAGCCGGTTGTCGTGGCGTCACAGGGCTCGTCCCTCAGCCACTCTTCATGAAACTCAGGCCTGCCCATCTTGCGATGGAACAAACTTGATTACTTTCTATTTAACACCGATTCAGTCCGATATGCAACATGCTCCTAATTTCACACCTCAAGCCGCCTTCTCCCCAAAATTCCCCCTCCACACCGCCAACACCTTCCCCGCACGCCCCGGATCAGTCGACCAGCTCTTCGACACCGCCTCCACAAACGCCTCCCCCGTCTCCGCCCGCAACGCCTCCGCATAATGCGGGTACTTCGCGGAGAGCCCGTTCAGTACCCGCATTCTCTCCGCAAAACATCCGTTCCAGTCCGTGAACTTCACCCACCGCGCCGGCACCGTCACCCACGCACCATGCAGAAATTCCTTGGTTGGCAGCTCCAGCGTCTCCGTCCCCGCCAGCGGCGGATGCGCCTGCTTCTGCCCAAACAGATTGTTCCCCTCCAGCGCCAGCTTCGACCCGCCCCAGCCCGACTCCAATGCCGCCTCACACGCCGCATACTCCGGCCATACATGCCCCGCCGCTCGCGCTGCCTCAGTTGCCTTCGCCAAAAAATCCGCCTTCGTCATCCTCGCCCCCAAAAGAAAACGGGCGGAGCCCGAAGGCCCGCCCGTTTTTAAAAACTATCTAAGTACTATTATTTCACACCGCGAGCATAACTACGCCAAACTACGCCAGATTCACCATATCGGTCACACCCTGCACAAATGCCTCTGGATTGAACTCCGTCCGCAGAATCTCATCCGGGCAATCCGTCAGCAGGGCCACGCGCCAGTTGCACACAAACGCCACCATCTGCTCCGGCTGTGCCGTCTTGATCTCGCTGCACATATGCTCCGCCGCCGCAATGGCCTGCTCGCCTTCCACATCGATCAGCACCAGATCATATGGCTTGGCCCAGAACATCTTCAGCGCATCCTCGGCCGTGAGGGTGGAATCGACTTCATATCCGTTCAACTGCAGAATTTTGTCGCGCAGTGGTCGCAACATTTCGCGACTACATACATGCAGAATGCACTTCTTCATCGTTATTCCTCTGTCCCAAAAGTACATAGGCACGCGGGCGTATTCCGCCCCGCACACAATGCTGCTCTGCTTGTTGCACCACGCCCCTGCATGGAATCTTAGTGTTATATTACCTGTCTCAAGGAGACTTTTCCACGGGCCCGAAGGCTATTCCGCCGCCTCGTAATTCAGGTTCGGCCCCAGCCACCGCTCGACTTCAGACACGCTCATTCCCTTGCGTTCGTGGTAGTCCACGACCTGATCGCGCCCAATCTTCCCCAGGCTGAAATACCGCGCCTCTGGGTGCGCAAAGTAGATTCCGCTCACACTCGATCCAGGCCACATCGCGAACGACTCTGTCAGCAGCATTCCGATCTTCGCCTGCACATCCAGTAGCCGCCAGATCGTGCCCTTCTCCGTGTGGTCGGGGCACGCCGGATAGCCCGGAGCAGGCCGGATACCCCGGTACTTCTCCTGGATCAGCTCCGCCGGACTCATACCTTCCTTCAGCCCATAACCCCACTCATCCCGCGCCCGTTTGTGCAGGCACTCAGCGAACGCCTCCGCCAGTCTGTCCGCCAGCGCCTCTGCCATGATGGCGTTGTAGTCGTCATTCTCGGCCCGGTACTGGTCGCAAAGCTCCTTCAGCCCAATTCCGCTGGTCACTGCGAACGCACCAATGCTATCTGCCAGTCCCGTCTCCTTCGGCGCAATGAAATCTGCCAGCGACCGGCACGGCTCGCTGCCTTCCCTGTCAGACTGCTGCCGCAGGAAGTAAAAGCGCTCCAGCACCTTCTCACGCGTTCCGTCCGTGTAGAGCTCAATATCGTCGCCCACGGCATTCGCCGGAAAGAAGCCGTAGATACCACGCGCCGTGATTAGTTTCTTTGCAATGATCTCGTCCAGCAGTGCATTGCCATCGGCAAAGATCTTCTTCGCCTCCACGCCCTGCTTCGCGTCGTCCAGAATGCGCGGATAAATCCCCTTCAATCCCCACGTGTGGAAGAACGGCGACCAGTCAATGTACTCTCGCAGCGTCGCCAGCGGAAAGTCATCCAACACGCGCACACCGGTAAACGCCGGCACCGCCAGGTCTTCAGCGCGCCACGCAATCGGAGTCCGCCTTTCCCGGGCTGTCTCAATCGGCACGATTGCCTTGCGTGGGGCAGCGTAGGCCTTGCGCAGAGCATCGTAGTCCGCGCGATACTGCGTCACAAACGCGTCCTTGCCATCCTCACTCAGCAGGCTGGTCGTCACCGGAACCGCACGGCTCGCATCCAGCACATGCACCACCGGCTGGCTGTAGAAAGGCGCAATCTTGACGGCGGTATGCGCCCGGCTGGTTGTTGCTCCGCCCACCAGCAGCGGCAGCTTGAATCCCTGGCGCTCCATCTCCTTGGCCACATGCACCATCTCATCAAGCGAAGGCGTAATCAGCCCGCTCAGCCCGATCATGTCCGCCTTCTCAGCCTTTGCGCGTTCCAGAATCTTCTCGCACGAGACCATCACGCCCAGGTCGATCACGTCGTAGTTGTTGCAGGCCAGCACCACACCCACAATATTCTTGCCGATGTCGTGTACGTCGCCCTTCACCGTCGCGAGCAGTATCTTTCCCTGTGCCTTCACCACCTCGCCCGCGGCCACCATCGCCGCCTTCTCAGCTTCCATATACGGAGTCAGGTGCGCAACCGCCTTCTTCATCACGCGTGCAGACTTCACCACCTGCGGCAAAAACATCTTGCCCGCGCCAAACAGATCGCCCACCACGCTCATGCCCGCCATCAGCGGGCCTTCAATCACCAGCAGCGGCCGCCCCAGCTTAACTCGTGCTTCCTCCGCGTCAATCTCGATGTACGCGTCAATGCCCTTCACCAGCGCATGCGAAAGCCGCTCCTCCACCGTGCCGTTGCGCCACTCTTCAGCCTTCTTCTCGCTGACGACTGTGCCGACATCCTTCAGCTTCTCGCCGTGTTCCACCAGCCGCTCAGTCGCATCCGGCCGCCGGTTCAGCAGCACGTCCTCCACCAGCACCTTCAGCTCCGGCTCAATCTCCTCGTACACCTCGAGCATGCCAGCATTCACAATGCCCATATCCATGCCCGCTGCAATCGCGTGGTACAGAAACGCCGAGTGCATCGCCTCGCGGACCTTATTGTTGCCCCGGAAGCTGAACGAGATATTCGACACACCGCCGCTCACCTTCGCATGCGGCAGGTTCGCCTTGATCCACCGCGTCGCATTGATGAAGTCCACAGCATAGTTGTTGTGCTCTTCCATCCCCGTCGCCACCGTCAGGATGTTCGGATCAAAGATGATGTCCTCCGGCGGAAACCCAACCTCATCCACCAGAATCCGGTAAGCCCGTTCGCAGATGCGGATCTTCTCCTCGAACGTCGCGGCCTGGCCATTCTCATCGAACGCCATCACCACCGCCGCCGCGCCATACTTCAGTACCGCCGCGGCATGTTGGCGAAACCTCTCCTCGCCCTCCTTCAGCGAGATCGAGTTCACAATTCCCTTGCCCTGCAGGCACTTCAGCCCCGCCTCAATGACCTCCCACTTCGAGGAGTCCACCATGAATGGAGCCTTCGCCACCTCAGGCTCACTCGCCAGCAGCTGCAGATAGCGCGTCATCGCCGCCACGCCATCGATCATGCCCTCGTCCATGCAGATATCGATGACGTTCGCGCCATTCTCCACCTGCTGCCGGGCCACGCTGACAGCCTCTTCGTACTTGCCCTCCTTGATCAGCCGGGCAAACTTCGGCGACCCGGCCACATTGGTCCGCTCACCGATCATGATGTACACGCCCGGCTGCTGTGTAAACGGCTGCGACCCTGACAAACGTAGCGGCTTCATCACCGGCTGCGAATGTGGATGCGCCGGATCTCGATCTTGAGACCCGGGCGTATTGCCACGATCTTCAATACCGCTCATGCTGTCACCTCGCTCCGGTCAAACGTACGCGGGGCCTTACCTTCAAGCGCCTTCGCGATGGCCGCAATATGCTCAGGGGTATTACCGCAGCAGCCACCAGCAATGTTGATCAGTCCGTCTTTTGCAAAATTCCCAAGGAAGCGCGCCATGTCCGGCGGCCCCAGATCAAATCCCGTCTCCGACAGCGGATTCGGCAACCCTGCATTCGGATAGCACGAGATGGCCACATCCGCCTTCTCCGAGAGCTCGCTCAGAAACGGATACATCAGATCTGGTCCAAGCGAGCAGTTCAGCCCCACCGACAGCGGCTTCACATGCTTAACTGCAGTCCAAAACGCCTCCGTGGTCTGCGCCGAGATTAGGGTCTCGCCGCCACGTCCCACCGCTGCCGAAATCATGATCGGCAGCTTCGTGCCGTCCTCGTCGAACACCTCCCGAATCGCCACCAGCGCCGCCTTGGCATTCAGCGAATCGAAGATCGTCTCCACCAGTAGCAAATCGCTCCCACCCGCAATCAGCGCCCGCACCTGTTCCTTGTAAGCCGTCTTCACCTGGTCGAACGTAACCACGCGAAACCCAGCATCATCAGCGTCCGGCGAATTCGACAGCGACACCGTCAGCGGCCCAATCGCACCCGCGACAAACCGTTGCCGCCCCGTCTCATTCCCCACGCGGTCCACCCACTCTCGGCACTGCCGTGCCGACTGCTCATTGATCTCCCAAGCCAGATTGCCAAGCGAAGCATCCTCAATAATCTTCTGATAGAACTCCGGATCCTTCCGCCCGCCACGTTCCCGCGGATCGTCCACGAAGAATTCGCTCTGCGTGATGCTGGTGGCGCCAAAGGTATTCGTCTCGATGATGTCCGCCCCAGCCTCCAGAAACCGGCGGTGAATGTCCCCGACCATCGCGGGCTGCGTCAGCGAGAAGAGATCGCCGTTGTTCAACAAGTCCTTCGCCGAATCCTTGAACCGCTCGCCACGGATATCCACCTCCTTCATCCCATAGGTGCGGATCGTCGTGCCCATCGCCCCATCAATGATGGCGATTCTGTCTTTGAGGATCTTTTGCAGCGGATGTTGTTCGGCATGAGTCATATGGATTGGATGGCCTTCCGTGGGGCTACGTCGCAACAGCGGCGGCGGCACCCCGAATTATCTGCTATTCCGCAGCATCGCGGGCGAAGCTTCTTATTTGTCAACCTGAGCGCAGCGAAGGATCTGCATGCCACTAAAGGTAAACCGCTCAAAAACCGCCTACACGGCTCCGAATCGCAGCAAAACAAACAATTTACGAAAGGATTTCAGCGACTTCCTGCGGCGAATCGATCTCATCAGGTCTGGCGGGCATTGGCACCAGCAGGTCTTCCTTGCGCATCACCAGGTTGGTTGCGTTCAGGCTGGCCAGCTCAAAGCCATGTCCATGCGTAATCGCATCCGTCGGGCACGCTTCCACGCAGTAACCGCAGAAGATACAGCGGTTGTAATCGATGTTGTAGACCTTGGCATATCGCTCCGCGCTGGAGATACGCTTGGTCTCCGTGTTCTCATCTGCCTCAATGTAAATGCAGTTAGAAGGGCACGCAGCCGCGCACAGAAAGCAGGCGACGCACTTCTCCAGGCCGTCTTCATCGCGTTGCAGTTGGTGCTTCCCGCGGAAGCGCTCCTGGAATTTGGCGCCGCGCATCGGGCCCGATCCATCGGGATAATTCTCTACTTCGGTCGGCTTGAACATCTCCCGAAAGGTGATGCTCATACCCTTCGCAATTGCCGCGATATTGCGCACGATGGCCATAGCCTCCAGTATACAAAAGCCAGTCCCGAACTTGCTTCCACCCCATCAAACCAGCTTGGACGAGAATATTCCGATAATCCGTGCCAAATGTCTTCCCAAAATGAAATACTGGTCCGTCAAATTTAACTAGACCCGCACCGAAGAATAGGATTAATATGCGTTTTCCTGGTAAAACTCTGCTTCCACCCTCATTATTGGTCCTACTTCTTTGTGGATGCAGCGGCCAATCGCCTCTGTTCTCGCCTGCCTCACCCGCAGCCGCAATCCAAGGCTCCGCCTACGGAGGGATGCAGCCCATCACCGGTGCCAGCGTGGTCCTCTACGCCGTCAATACCAGCACTGACGGCGGTCCATCCTCGTCGATCATGACCGGCACGGTCACCACAGTCGCCAACGGGGCCTTCACCCTCACCGGCAAGTACACTTGCCCCACCCCGAGCTCGCTTGTCTACCTCCTCATCACCGGCGGCAACCCCGGCCTATCTACCAGTAACGCTGCCATCGCCCTCATGGCTGCCATTGGCCAGTGCTCCACACTCACCTCTTCCACATTCATCTCTGTCAACGAGCTCACCACCGTGGGCACCGTATATGCCCTCGCGCCCTTCATCACCTCCGGCACCGCAATCGGCTCCACTCCTGCCAATGCAGCCACACTTACGGCTGATTTCACTCTCGCATCCCAGTACGTCAATTACTCCACCGGCTCCGCCCCCGG
>DASWOP010000248.1:0-2544 GCA_036404255.1 Acidobacteriaceae bacterium
GCCGTAGCCGTCAGCGCCAAGACCGGCCAGAACGTCGAGCAGATCCTCGAAGCCGTCGTCACCCTCCTGCCGCCGCCTCAGGGCCACGCCGATGCGCCCCTGCAGGCCCTCATCTTCGACTCCTGGTTTGACCCCTACAAGGGCGTCATCGTGCTCGCCCGCGTCATCAACGGCCGCATGCGCAAGGGCATGAAGATCATGAGTATGGCGAACGGCAAAACCTTCGACATCGAATCCATGGGCGTCATGACCCCCAAGCCCGTTGAGATCACCGAGCTATCCGCCGGCGAAGTCGGCTTCTTCGTCGCCACCATCAAGAACGTGGCCGACACCAAGGTCGGCGACACCATCACCGATGCCGAGCGCCCCTGCGACTCCGCGCTGCCCGGCTTCGAAGATCTGAAGAGCATGGTCTTCGCCGGCCTCTACACCGTCGATTCGCATGAGCATGCCCTTCTGCGCGACGCCCTCGAAAAGCTTCGCCTCAACGACGCCAGCTTCAACTTTGAGCCAGAAAGCTCCGCCGCCCTCGGCTTCGGCTTCCGCTGCGGATTCCTCGGGCTGCTGCATCTTGAGATCATTCAGGAACGCCTGGAGCGCGAGTACGACCTCGACCTCATCACCACCGCGCCCGGCGTGCGCTACCGCATCACGCTTACGGGCGGCAGCGTCGTCGAGGTCGATAACCCCTCCCGCTGGCCCAATCCCACCGAGATCGCGACCATTGAAGAGCCCGTCATCATCGCCAAGATCCTGACCAACGAAGAGTACGTCGGCGGCATCCTGAAGCTCGTCGAAGACAAGCGCGGTCGCCAGCAAAACTTCGAATACGTCTCCGAGACGCGCGTCATGCTCACCTACGAGCTCCCCCTCAACGAGATCGTGCTCGACTTCTACGACCGCCTCAAATCCGTCTCACGCGGTTACGCTTCGCTGGATTACCATCTCGCCGGCACATGGATCTCACCCATGGTGAAGATGGACATCCTCATCGGCGGCGAACCAGTCGATGCCCTCTCCGTCATCGTCCATCGCGACGCCGCCTACGAACGCGGCAAGCTGCTCGTCTCCAAGATGCGTGAACTGATTCCGCGCCAGATGTTCGAAGTCGCCATCCAGGCCGCCATCGGCGCCAAGGTGATCGCGCGCGAAACTGTGACCGCCATCCGCAAAAACGTGATTGCCAAGTGCTACGGCGGCGACATCAGCCGCAAGCGCAAACTACTGGATAAGCAAAAAGAGGGCAAGAAGAGGATGAAGCGCATCGGCAAGGTCGATATCCCGCAGGAAGCCTTCCTCGCCGTGCTTAAAATTGGCGAAGAGTAGCGCTGTAGCGCGCATTCAGCTCACGAAAATAGCACATGAAATCCCTCATGGCCAGATTCTTGTAACGCTATATTCATCAAAATCTGTGGAAAGCTCACAAACTGCACACTTTCTACATCATTTTGCTTTAAAAGCACCTTCCGGCGTTGACTTCTCGCATAACCCCTTATGAATCCGGCGTTTCAAGAAATCTTTAAAACCTAAGAAATACCCCATTTTGTGACGAAGTACACAAAACGAAGGGGTTTCCGTCCCTACAATCCACAGAAATTTCCACAGGTAGCGTCCCTATGTGCTTAAAGCCAAAGGCCAAAAGGAGACCCCAGAGGGTCTCCTTTTTGCCTTACCTGAATCTACTGTGGAATTACTTGGTTGCTGGCTTCGGCGCTGTGTGCGTTGCACCGGGTGCGGTGCGGGCCGGGGCAGAGCTACGGCGCGGTGTGGGACCAGCCGGTGGCGGTGCTGCAACGCCGGACTGCGCGTTGTAGGCATCGATCACGGCGCGGGTCACGTCCTGGCCGTCCGCTGCCCACATGATCATCGGCAGCTGGTTCTGCTGCTGGGTCTCGTTCAGCAGGATCGTGAAGCCATGCTCTGCGGCATACTTCTGCGCCACCGGATACAGCTTGACTGCCAGCTTGTTGAACGCATCGCCAAGGTCGCCGTTGTAATTTGTCTCGGCATTCTCTGCCTCGTGCTGCAGATCCTTGTTCTTCGTATCCAGTGTGCGGGCAGTGCTCGCCTTCTCGTCGTCAGAGAGCTTGCCGCCGTCGAGCTGCTTCTTCAGCGAGTCAACTTCGCCGCTGAGCGTTTCGATCTTGGCCTTGGTGGGCTCATACTTGCGCTGGATCTCCGCAGTCTTGGCCTGTCCCTCGTTGGTGGCGAAAACCGCCTCCTGGAAGGCAATCAGAGCAACCTTGGCGGGTGTGGCAACTGGTGGGGGCGGAGGAGCCGGTGCAGCAGCGGGTGCGGGCGTCACAGACGTGGGAGCGGCAGTTTGAGCAAATACCGGTACGCTAAACGCAACGGCAAGCGTGCAGAGAGTGGAAAGAGTGCGATTCATTCGGCTTTGAAACTCCTTATTGGTGGTGCGATTCCTTCTATTCTTGCGAATTCCTTCGGGCGCCTGCCGTGCTGCATGCAGGCTCAAATCTTGTTTCCTCTGCCGCACAGATGGATGTGCTGGAGTCCTGCGGCGCCCTTTGGCCGCAATGCCCA
>DASWOP010000249.1:0-7830 GCA_036404255.1 Acidobacteriaceae bacterium
GTGCTTTCAATCGGGTGGGCGGGGGCTTTGCAGGACCAAGGATTTCCCGGAGAGTTCTTTATCCCGAATGTTGTTGTGAATGCGCAGACGGGTGAGCGATTTGTGCTGGCACAGCGCGATAAGCCGGTAGTGCTGGTGACGACGGCGCGAGTTGCAGATGAAGCAGAAAAGCAGCGGCTGGCAGCAGCGTATGACGGGGCCATTGTGGATATGGAATCCGCTACCGTTGCAAGGCTGGCACAGATGCGGGACATCCCCGTGTGCTGTATGAAGGTGATTACGGATGAGGTAAGCGCCGGGCTGCCCGATCTCAATCCGTTCATCGACGGGATGGGGCAGATGAAGATAGGACGATTTATCGCATATGTACTATTGCGTCCGAGGTATTGGCCCGCGCTGATGAGACTTGGAAAAGCGAGCTCCGCAGCGGCGGACCATTTTGCGATTGCGCTTCCCGGCGTACTTTGTCGCTCAACGCTTCAAGATATCAACGAACTTAATCGAACAGGACTTATTCCAGACTGGTAAGAGATGAACGAGAACAGTATTCCGAAGACGATGCGGGCCGCGGTCTATCGCGGCGTGAACGATGTGCGGGTGGAGACGGTGCCTGTGCCGGAGATTGGGCCGGGTGAAGTGCTGGTGAAGATTCATACCTGCGGCATCTGTGGGACGGACCTGAAGAAGATTCATTCGGGGTCCCACTCGGCGCCGCGCATCTTCGGGCATGAGATGGCTGGTACGGTTGCTGCTGTAGGCGCTGGCGTGACGGATTTCAAGATCGGTGATCGCGTGATGGCGTTCCATCATATTCCTTGCGGTGAGTGCTACTACTGCCGCAAGAAGACGTTTGCGCAGTGTGAGACATACAAGAAGGTGGGCTGCACGGCGGGGTTTGCGCCGGCGGGCGGCGGGTTTGCGGAATACATCCGCGTGATGGACTGGATCGTGAAGCGCGGGCTGGTGAAGATCCCCGACGATGTACCGTTTGAGCAGGCTGCGTGGATTGAGCCGGTAAATACGTGCTTCAAGGCGGTGAAGCTGCTGGACCTGAAGACGGATGAGACGGTGCTGGTGATTGGGCAGGGGCCGATTGGCATCCTGCTGGCGGCTCTGGCTGCTCGCACGGGCGCGACGGTGTTGACGAGCGACATGTATGCTGAGCGACACAAGGTGGCGGCACAGTTTGGATTGAAGCATCCGCTGGATGCGAAGGGTGACGTGGTTGCGGCATGTAAGGCGGCTACGGAAGGGCGTGGCGTGGACGTGGTGCTGGTGGCTGTGGGCGTGGATGCGCTGATCCGGCAGGCGATGGATGCGGTGCGGCCGGGCGGCCGGGTGATGCTCTTTGCCAGCACGCAGCATGGGGAGATGATTTTTGACCCGGCGGCGGTGTGCATGGACGAGAAGACGCTGATGGGTTCGTATTCTGCCTCTGCTGCGATACAGGATGAGGGCGCGGCGCTGGTCTTCAATGGCTATCGCGATGGGTTCGATCTGACGAAGCTGATCTCGCACCGGTTTTCGCTGGAGGATGCAGTGAAGGGGATCGATCTGGCTTCGCATCCGCAGGCGGACTCGATGAAGATCGTGATTCAACCCTGATGTGCTAACCGGCTGAAAACTTGTCAAGGGGTTTTCCCTTCATGGAAGTGAGTGGAGGGACGGCAAGTCCAATGTACACAGAGAGATGTGGCGGAGCTTTTTGCCTCGCCAGGATGGCGTAGTTGGTTGGGTGGAAGTGCGAAAATAGATACATGACTGAGATGACAGCTGCCGTACTGCACGGCAAAGAAGATCTGCGGGTAGAACGTGTGCCGATGCCGGTAGCCGGTGCGGGCGAGGTGGTACTGCGCGTGGGCGCAGCGCTGACCTGCGGCACCGATCTGAAGGTGTACCGGCGCGGATACCACGCGGCGATGGGTAAGCCGCCCATGCTGTTTGGCCACGAAGTAGCGGGTGTGGTGGAAGATGTAGGCGAAGGTGTAACGAAGTTCCAACGCGGAGACCGCGTGGTGGCGTTGAACTCTGCGCCGTGCGACAAGTGTTTTTTCTGCACACATGGCCAGCAGAATCTATGTGAGGATTTGCTCTTCAATAACGGGGCTTACGCGGAGTTCATCCAGATTCCTGCGCGCATCGTGGAAAAGAATATGCTCGCTGTGCCGGCGGAGATGGAGTTTGCACACGCTGCGCTGACGGAGCCGCTGGCGTGCGTTGTGCGTGGGATGGAAGAGAGTGGCGCGCAGGCGGGCGACACGATGATCGTGATTGGTGCTGGGCCTATTGGGCTGATGTTTATACACGCTGCTGCGTTGGCGGGTGTGCATGTGATCGCGGTGGTGAAGCGTAAGGACCAGGTTGCGGCGGCGAAGACTTTTGGCGCGGAACAGGTATTGCAGATGACGGTGGTGACAGATCCGGTGGCTGTCGCACGGGCTCTAACGCCCGCAGGCAGAGGCGCGGATATTGTGATTGAGGCTGTGGCCACACCGGCGACGTGGGAGTGGGCGGTAGCGATGGTGCGCAAGGGCGGCGTGGTGAATTTCTTTGGCGGACCGCCAAGCGGCACCAAGGTGACACTGGACACCAACCGGCTGCACTATGGCGACATCACGTTGAAGGCCAGTTTCCACCACACACCGGCGACGTGCAGGGCGGCGTTTGAACTGCTGCGCAGCGGACGCTTCAAGTACAACGAGTATCTGACGGGGCGGGGCGGGTTGCACGATCTGCCGGCGCTCTTTGCAGGGATGATGACACGCAGTGCGGATGGCAAGGTGGACATCAAGACGGTGATTATTCCGTGAGCACGAACGCACAGGCTCGGGAGATTGATGACACGCTGACCGGAGCGCCGGAGGCGTATCGAACGCCGGTGATGCGGCCGACGCTGGCGGAGGCGCGTGCATGGTGCAAAAGCCTGGCGGAGACGCACTATGAGAATTTCCATGTGGCTACATGGTTTCTACCGAAGCGTATGAGGCCGCATTTTCAAACGATTTATGCGTACTGCCGCGTCTCGGACGATCTGGGCGATGAAGTTGGAGATCCTGCGCTTTCAACGGAGTTGCTCACGCAGTGGCATGCCATGCTGGACGAGTGCTACGAGGCGCCGGAGCGTTCGCGGCATCCGGTATTTGTGGCGCTGGCGGAGACGGTGCGCACATGTGCGATTCCTCGAGACCCGTTCGCCAACCTGTTGATCGCATTTATGCGCGACCAGTTTGTGATTCGTCATGCGACGGTGGCAGAGCTGGAAGATTATGCGCGCTATTCTGCAAACCCTGTAGGGCGAATGGTGCTGTATATTGCGGGCGAGCGCGATCCTGCGCTGCATGAACTTTCTGACAAGATATGCACTGGACTGCAACTGGCGAACTTCTGGCAGGATGTGGCTGAAGACGCTGCGGCGGGCCGCATCTATCTGCCGTCGGAAGAGATGCGGCGCTTCGGGGTAAGCGAAGAGGACGTTACGGCGAAGCGTCTGACGCCGGGATATACCGCGATGATGAAGTCGCTGGTGGAATACACGCGTGGACTGTTCGCCGCAGGCAAGCCGCTCTGCGGGCGGGTGGATGGCGAACTAGCGGCGACGCTGGGGCTGTTCATCGCAGGTGGGGAAGCGATTCTGGATGCGATTGCGCAGCAGGAGTATAACACGCTGGAGCGGCGCCCGGTGCTGGGTAAGGCTACCAAAGCGCGGCTCCTGACGCGGGCACTGTGGAACAAGGTGCGTGGATGAGTGCTGCCAACCTAACAATTGAGCTGGCGTATGTAGCGTGCCGCGTGATTGCACGGCGCGAGGCGAAGAATTTCTACTATGCGTTCCTTGCGTTGCCGAAACATAAGAGCGATGCAATGTGCGCGGTGTATGCGTTCATGCGGCGGGCCGATGATTTGTCGGATGATGAATCGCTGACGCTGGATGCACGGCGTGTTGCAATGGCAGCATGGTTGAATGCGTGGCGCGAGGCGCGGTCGGGTGGCGCGACGGATGATCCGGTTTTTATTGCGCTGAACGATACGCAGCGGCGGTTTGGAATCTCCGATAAATTGCTGGAACAGTTGGTGCAGGGGACGGCTATGGATCTCGATCCCGCTGCCGCTGCGGTGCAGACGTATGCGACGTTTGAGGATCTATATCGCTACTGCTACCTGGTCGCATCGGTTGTGGGGTTAGTGTGCATCCGCATCTTCGGCTACAGCGACGTGCGCGCGGAGAAGTTGGCGGAGGAGACTGGGATCGCATTCCAGCTCACGAATATCCTGCGCGATGTGAAAGAAGATGCAGAGCGCGGGAGGGTGTACCTTCCACTGGATCTGCTGGAGCAGTTTGGGGTTAGTGTGGAGCGAGTAAAAGAGTTGGCAGCGGGCGCTGAGTTGCAGCCGAACGAGCGCGCCATGTTGCGGGCAGCGAGTGCGCAGGCATGGCACCATTACGCAGCAGCGGAGAGGCTGACGCCGCTGATTGACCGTGACAGTCGCGCTGCGCTGGAAGTGCTGGTGCAGATATACAGCGGTTTGCTGAAACGCATTGATGTACGCGACGGTGATGTATTCTCTGTGCGTGCAAGCGTGTCCACGGCGACGAAGGTTGCGATCCTGCTGCGTGGCATGGCGAAGACTCTCTGGAATAGGGTGGCGGCGTGACGGACGTCATCATCGTAGGCGCAGGCGCTGCGGGGTTGGCTGCGGCGAGCGCATTGAGTGCGGCGGGCGCGAAGGTGACGGTGCTGGAGCGTAAACCGTATGTGGGCGGACGCGCGTATTCGTATGTGCATCCGGCGCTGGATGAGGTGGTGGATTGCCAACACGTGCTGCTGGGGTGCTGCACCAACGTTGTCCATCTGCTGGGGCAGGCAGGCGCGGGCGAGACGGTGCGCTGGTTCGATGAACTGACATTCCTCGAGACGAACGGCGGAGTGAGCCGAATTAAGCCAAGTGGATTGCCTGCGCCGCTGCATGCGGGCATGAGTTTTTTGGCTGCGCCGATGCTGAGCGTAATGGATAAGGCAGGGATTGCGCGGGGACTGATGGAGTTTCTGCGTGGCTATCCGCAGGACGATAGCGAGAGCGTGGAGATGTGGCTGAAGCGAATGAAGCAGACGCAGCGCTCGATACGGCATTTCTGGGAGCCGGTGCTGGTGGGCTCGCTGAACGATAGCTTTGCGCGGTGTTCGTTGAAGTATGCAGGGCAGGTGTTCTACGAATCATTTCTGAAATCGGCAGAGGGTGGACGGCTGGGGATTCCGCGGGTGCCGTTGAGTGCGATGTATGGCGCGGTGGCAGAGGCTGCGACGACGCGGGGTGCGGAGATTGTGCTGCGCGCCAGCGTGGAGACGGTTACGCAACAGGCCGACGGCTGGATCGTGCAAGCGGGCGGAACAGAGTGCCGGGCTAAATCACTCATTCTTGCTGTGCCGTTTGAGCAGGTGCAGAAGCTGCTGCCGCAGTTGCCGGAGGGCTTGGCACGCACGCAACTGCAGGATAAGCTGACGAACTTTGTGCATGCGCCGATTACGACGGTGCACCTGTGGTGGGATCGCCCGATCACAGAGCTAGAGCATGCGGTGTTGTTGGACACTGGCATCCAGTGGATCTTCAACAAGGCGAGGATTCGTGGCTGGACGCCGCGGGAGTTGCAGGAGCATGGGCACTATGTGGAGCTGGTGATCAGCGCGTCTGCGGGTGAGTTGCAACAGGAACGCGACGAGATTATTCAGAGTTCGCTACGAGAGCTGGAGATGTTCTTTCCGCGTATGCGCGAGGCGAAGCTGCTGAAAAGCGGGGTGCTGAAAGAGGCGCGCGCGACCTTCTCCGTGCTGCCGGGGTTGGATCAGCATAGACCGGAGGCGCGGACTGCATGGCCGGGGCTGTACCTGGCGGGCGACTGGACGCGGACGGGGTGGCCTTCCACGATGGAGAGCGGTGTGAGGAGCGGATATCTGGCTGCGGAGGCGGTTGCAGGGCAGAGGTTTCTGCAGCCTGATTTGCCGGCGACAGGGCTGATGCGGTTGCTTTCACGGTAGTATCCGAACTGAGGGGTTGAATGGTGGAGCAGGCGGCGAACAAGCTGGGTGGACGCGTGGCTGCCGTGGATGTGTTGCGCGGGCTGACCGTGGCGCTGATGCTGCTGGTGAACGATCCGGGGGACTGGCATCATGTGTATGCGCAACTGGACCATTCCGCCTGGAACGGTTGTACGCTGACGGATCTCGTCTTCCCGACGTTTCTTTTTGTGATGGGCTGCTCAATCGTCTTCTCCATGCAGGCGCGGCTGGCTCGAGGAGATTCGCGAGCACAACTGGCGAAGCATGTGGTGCGCCGGGGTGTAGAGCTACTGTTGCTGGGGTGGTTTCTGGCGGCGATGCCGTATTTCCATATTCTGCATATGCGACTCTATGGAGTGTTGCCGCGGATTGCGCTGTGTTCACTGCTTGCGGGGTTGATCTGCCTGCAGGTAAGGCGATGGCAGTGGTTGGCTGTGGTGGTGGTTGCGCTGCTCGTTGGATACTGGGCGTTGATGCGGTTTGTGCCGGTCCCGGGATACGGTATGCCGGTGCGCAATGTGCCACTTCTGGATTCCGATGGAAACCTTGCGGCGTGGCTTGACCGTTCGCTGCACATTGGACGGCTGTATGAACGCACACGCGATCCGGAAGGATTGCTGAGCACCTTGCCGGCGATTGCGACGACGCTGCTGGGGGCTTTGACCGGATACTGGTTGCGCGCGGCAACGCCAGCCCGGCGCAAGACGCTGGCGATGCTGGGGGCTGTGGTGATGCTGCTGGCGACGGGTTGGCTGTGGGGACATTGGTTCCCCATCAACAAGAAGCTGTGGACGAGCTCTTATGTGCTGCTTTGCGCGGGATGGGCACTGCTGGCGCTAGCACCGCTTTATTGGTTGCTGGATGTGCGGCGGGCTCAGGAGCGGTCCAAAATGGTTGGTGCGGCAATCTGGCCGTGGCTGGTGTTTGGCTCCAATGCGATTGCGGCTTTTGCTCTTGGCGTGCTGCTGGTGAAGCTGGCTTTTCTTGTGCATGTGATACACGATGACATGTCTATCTCGCTTTGGACGTGGATATATGACTTTGGGTTCGCGCGTGACGGGTCAACGCTGAACACTTCGCTGGCATTTGCCGTGGCGTTTGTCTGCGTGTGTTTTGTGCCAGTTTGGGCGCTTTGGCGGAAGAGAATCTTCCTGAAGCTCTAAGATGGAAGTGAGATAGAAATTGGGAGAGAATTGTGGCCTACGACGACCTGCGGGAGTGGATTAAAAAGCTCGATAAAGCCGGCGAGTTGAAGCGCGTGGGGGAAGCGGTTGACCCCATTCTGGAGATGGCGGAGATTGCCGATCGCGCGGCGAAGATGGGTCGCGGCACGGCAAAAGCCGGCGGGCCGGCGCTGCTGTTTGAGAATGTGAAGGGCTACCCCGGCGCGAGCGTGCTGATGAATCAATTTGGCAGCGAGCGGCGGATGAAGCTGGCGCTGGACGTGGATTCGCTGGACGAGATTGCAAAGCGGATTGAAGAGCTGATGCAGACGAAGTCGCCCACGGGTTTTCTGGACAAGCTGAAGATGCTGCCGAAGCTCGCAGAGGTTGGCGCGTTCTTCCCAAAGACGATTGCAGCGAAAGACGCGCCGTGCAAGCAGGTGATTCTGCGTGGTGCTGATGTGGATGTACTGAAGTTCCCGGTGCTGCAATGCTGGCCGGGGGATGGCGGGCGCTTCATCACGCTGCCGTGCGTGGTGACGCGCGATGCGAAGAATGGCAAGCGCAACGTGGGCATGTATCGCATGCAGGTGTATGACGGGCAGACGACGGGC
>DASWOP010000250.1:0-140409 GCA_036404255.1 Acidobacteriaceae bacterium
CGCTGGCAACAGCTCAGTGCAGACTGCGATCCGCTTACCGACCTCAGCGCTGGCGTGCGCGACACCATCGCCGATGATCCACCGCTGCATCTCTCCGATGGCGGCGTAATCCGCGCCGGAGTAGACGCCGAACTGGATGAACTGCGCACCCTGAGTCACAGCGGTCGCGAATCTATCGCTGCAATTGAGACGCGCGAGCGCACCCGCACAGGCATCGGTTCGCTCAAAGTACGATTTAACTCTGTCTTCGGTTACTACATCGAGATCACGAAATCCAACCTCTCTGCTGTGCCCAAGGATTATGAACGCAAGCAGACGCTGGTAAACGCAGAGCGCTTCACCACGCCGGAGTTGAAGGAGTACGAGAGCAAAATCCTGACCGCGCAAGAGCGTTCACTGGAGATTGAGCGCCGCCTCTTCGCGGCGATGCGGCAGTACCTTATCGCCTCCGCCGCGCGTATTCGCGAGAGCGCACGCCGCATCGCGGAGATGGACATGCTCGCCTGCTTCGCACATATCGCGGTCGAACGTGGCTACAATCGCCCGCAGGTGGATGATTCGCCGCTGCTGGAGTTTGTGCATGCGCGGCATCCCGTCGTGGAGCTTCGCCTGCAGCAGAATGGCGGACGCTTTGTGCCCAACAACCTGCATCTTGATTCCCACGCAGCCAGCGCCGATGCCCCTACTATCCTGCTACTGACCGGCCCCAACATGGGCGGCAAATCGACCTATCTGCGTCAAGCAGCATTGCTCGTCATCATGGCGCAGATCGGCTGCTTTGTTCCTGCCGAAGCAATGCATGCTGGCCTCGTCGACCGCATCTACACACGGATCGGCGCAAGCGATAATGTGGCGCGTGGCCGCTCTACCTTTATGGTGGAGATGACCGAGACCGCAGCGATTCTGAACAGCGCCACGCGCCGCTCGCTGGTCCTGCTGGACGAGATGGGTCGCGGCACCGCGACCTACGACGGCCTCTCGCTGGCGTGGGCAACGGTCGAGCATCTGCACACTACCATCGGCGCACGCACGCTCTTTGCCACGCACTACCACGAGCTCACGCTGCTGGCCGAGCAGCTTCCTCACCTGCGCAATCTTCGCGTCACCGTCAAGGAGACGCCGACCGGCATCGTCTTCCTGCACACGGTGGAAGCGGGCGCGGCCAGCAAGAGCTACGGCATTGAAGTCGCCAAGCTCGCGGGCTTGCCAGCTGCGGTCATCACGCGCGCGCGCCAGGTGCTGCAGTTGCACGAGCGCGCAGAGTCTCAATCCATCCGCGAAGCCACTGCCCCCGCCGAACCTGCCATGCAGATGACCATCTTCACCCCACTCTCACAGCGCGTCGTCGATCGCCTACAGGCCGCAGATGTAAACTCGCTCACGCCCTTGCAAGCACTGAACCTATTGGAAGAGTTGCGCCGCGAGATTCAGAACGGAGGCCAGTAATGAAGCAGCGCGCAATGATTGTTGCGGGCGTGATGAGTGGCACCTCAGCCGACGGCGTAGACGTTGCGCTCACCCGCATCGCACCGCGCCGCGGCAACACGCCGAAGGTGGAATTACTCGCGCTCAAAAGCTTCTCCTATCCCGCCACCTTGCGCCGCGCCGTACTGGCTGCAATGGACGCACCCAGCATTGCCACCGCCGAACTCGCTCGGCTGAACTGGCGGCTGGGCGAAGTCTATGCTGACGCTGTCGCCGAGACGCTCCGCAAATACAACGTGCAAGCCGAGCTCGTCGGCTGCCATGGCCAGACCATCTACCATCAGGGTGTTGCCAGGCCATATCTCGGCAAGCCGCTGCGCTGCACCTGGCAGCTTGGCGAACCCGCATTGCTTGTCGAGCGCTTGAAGATTCCCGTCGTCTCAAACTTTCGCCCGGCAGACATAGCCGCCGGCGGCCAGGGAGCCCCCCTCGTCCCCATGCTGGACTACGTGCTCTTCCGCGATGCAAAACGAAATCGCGTGCTACAAAATCTCGGCGGTATCGGCAATCTCACGGTGCTCCCCGCAGGGGTCGCCTCCGAGCAGGTCTTCGCCTTTGATACTGGGCCGGCCAACATGGTTCTCGATGCCTGCATGCAGCAGCTCTTCCATAAGCCATACGACCGCAACGGTGCCGTCGCCGAACGCGGAGAGATTATTCTGCCCGCAGTGCTGGAGCTCCTGAAGGACAAATTCTTTAGTGCAAGGCCGCCGAAGAGCGCGGGCCGCGAAGAGTTCGGCAAATCCTATGTCGCGCGCCTGCTGAAGCTCTGCAAAAAAGAGCACGCCCATCCCGAAGATGTGATCGCAACTGCCACTGCGCTCACCGCGTGGACCATCGCCAAAGCATACAAACGCTTCGTTGCACCGAAGCTCAGCGGTACAGCACCAACCGAATTCATCGTCTCCGGCGGCGGTACGCGCAACACTTCGCTAATGACCGTACTCGATATTTCACTGAAGACCCTCAACTGCACCGTGCAGACAACGGATGCTTTTGGCTTGCCATCGCAGGCGAAGGAGGCGACCGCCTTTGCCCTGCTAGCCTGGCTCACACTGCATCACGAGCCCGGCAACATTGCCTCCGCCACGGGCGCATCGCGCCCCATCATCCTTGGATCGATCACCTATGCGTAGTGCGTGCATGCTGCTCTGCGGCCTCGCCTGCTTGCTGCCGATGGCCGGATGCCGCCGCAGTGCTCCCGACAAAGACACCGCCGTGATGCTCATTGAGAGCAGCCCGAACGATCTCGATCTGCGCCTCGGCACGGACGCGCAATCCGAACACATCGGCTCCCTCATCTTCGACTCGCTCGTGCACAAGGACGAGCACTTCAACCTGCAGCCGTGGCTCGCCGAGAGCTGGGAGCAGAATAATCCGCTGACCTGGACCTTCCACATCCGTCACGGCGTTCACTTTCACAACGGCCAGCAGCTTACAGCCGCCGATGTCGCATGGACACTCGACTCCATGCGCAACGGCAGCTTGCTCACCGCGAAAGCGGGCAACTTCGCCACGCTCGACCACATCGAAGTTACCGACGATTACACCGTCGTGCTGCATCTCAAACGACCAGACGCCGCTCTGCTCTTCAACCTCGGCGACGGCTCCATCGGCATCGTACCGCGCGGCAGCGGAGACATGCGCGCCCATCCCATCGGCACCGGCCCCTTTCGCTTTGTCAGCCAGGTGCCCGACAAAGAAGTCATTCTCGAGCGCAATCCCGTCTGGTGGCAGACACCGCCCATAATCCACACCGTGCGTTTCGCCGTCGTGCCGGATGACATCACCCGTGCACTCGAGCTACAGAAGGGATCTGCCGACGCCGAGATCAACGCTCTCACCGCTGACATGGTGGAGGCCCTCCGCAAGAATCCCCGGCTGGTGATCGAGAGCGGCCCCGGCACCGGGCTGAGTTACATCAACTTCAACACCACCGATCCCCTGCTTCGCGACCGTCGCGTGCGTCAAGCCATCCAGTGCGCTATTGACCGCCCCCTCATCGTCCGCACACTATGGCGGGGTCACGCGCAGCTTGCCAACAGCCTCCTGCCCCCCGGCCACTGGGCGTACACCAATGCCAGCAGTAGCGCCGCCTGCTCCAGCTATAACCCTGCGCGTGCGAATCAACTGCTCGACTCCGCCGGATTTCCCACGCGCCCCAACGGCATCCGCCTGCGCCTCACGATGAAGACTTCGACAGATGAAACCATGCGTCTGCTCGCCGCGATTGTGCAGCAGCAGTTGCGCATAGTGGGTATCGAACTCGATCTTCGCTCCAGCGAGTTCGCCAGCTTTTACTCTGACGTGACCCGCGGCTCATTTCAGATGTATCCCCTGCGCTGGATCGGCGGCAATGAAGACCCTGACATCTTCCGCTACGCCTACGCCACGGCAAGCTTCCCGCCGCGCGGCGCGAATCGCGGCCGTTACACCAATCCGCAACTGGACGCGTTGATAGCCGCCGCTGGTGCGGAGAGCGACCAGTCCGTGCGCAAGACCGCCTATGCGCAGGTACAGCAGCAGTTGGCTGTAGATCTGCCCACGATTGCCCTTTGGTATCTTGATGCGGTGGTGATTCATTCGCGCCGGCTGATTAACGTGCATGCTTCGCCATCGGCGAACTATGAATTTCTTGTGCATGCATCGCTCAATTGAGCGCATTGCGCTTGGATAAGCGCAATTTGGTTGCCCCCCAGGGATTCAAAACTAGTGAAAACAAAAGCGATACGTGGTGTTACCGTGTGCAGTACCCACATATATACCCCATTTCAAATTAACATTCATATCCCCGATTTTCGGTGCACTTTTTCGCGGACAGCTTGGGAGATAACTACAAGAAGGCGTTATGCCTTGACGGTCAGGAACGCGTCCGCGCTTCGCTAGACCCCGGTCACACAAAAATAACGGCAAGCGAATTGCAAATTCACGGAGTAAAACGTTGTACTCCGATAAGGCATGTAGAGCATCCCGGAAAGTTCTGGCGCTGTTCAATAAGGCAATTGGGCGGAGGCACTAACCCTCTCCTCGAGTGCTCTTGATGTTAAATTCGAAGATGTTGAAGATAAATATTTTTGTTGCGGCCTTCAGCGCAAGGCGGAAGTTCTGATGTTTCAGGAGATTCCATCTGGAGATGCTGTGCAGTTATGAGCGCCGGAGTAAAAATAGGCCACAGAACGCCGCGAGAGCGGCGCTCTGCGGCGGAGTAAAAGTAGTCCACCGCCGGATCCTGGTTTCGTGAGCATTTGCCTTGATGGCGAGGCTTGTGGAACACCGGAGGGATGTTCCAGGTGGAGATATACGGGCGTGTGCGTCGGGCGGTTCGTGTCGAGGGCCGGAGTCAGCGTGCGGTGGCCAGGGAGTTTGGGCTTTCGCGAGAGACGGTTCGGAAGATGTTGCAGTACGCCGTGCCGCCGGGCTACCAGCGACAGCAGCCGATCCGGCGGCCGAAGCTTGGGCCGTGGCTGGGCGTCATCGATGCGATTCTGGACGATGACAAGCAGCGGCCAGCCAAGCAGCGGCACACGGCCAAGCGGATCTTCGATCGGCTCAAGGACGAGCACGGTTTCACCGGCGGCTACACGATCGTGAAGAACTACGTGCGCGGCGAACAACTGCGCAGCCGGGAGATGTTCGTTCCGCTGATTCACCCGCCGGGCGAGGCGCAGGCGGACTTTGGCGAAGCGCTGGTGGTGATCGCCGGCGTGGAGCAGAAGGCGCACTACCTGGCCATGGACCTGCCGCACTCCGATGACTGCTTCGTGGCGGCGTTTCCGGCCGAGACCACCGAGGCGTTCCTGGAAGGCCATGTGCAGGCGTTCGCTTACTTCGGCGGCGTGCCCACGCGGATCCTCTACGACAACACGAAGATCGCGGTGGCGAAGATCCTGGGCGGCGAGCAACGGCAACGGACGAGGTCCTTCTCCGAGTTGCAGAGTTACTATCTGTTCGCCGACAAGTTCGGCCGCCCGGCCAAGGGCAACGATAAGGGCAAGGTGGAAGGCCTGGTCGGCTATGCACGGCGCAACTTCATGGTCCCGATTCCGCGTGCGAACAGTTGGCAAGAGCTGAACGCTCATCTGGAAGCCGATTGCCGGAAGCGGCGGCAACGGCGGCTGCGCGGACACACGGAGACCATCGGCGAACGCTTCGAGCGTGATCGTGCGACGCTGCTGGCCTTGCCGGCAGCGCCCTATGAAGCCTGCGAGAAGGTCTCGGCGCGAGTTAGTTCGCTGTCGCTGGTCCGCTATCGCACGAACGACGCCCACCGAGTACGGACACCGCCAGGTATGGGTCAAGGGCTACGTGCATGAAGTGGTGATCGCCTGTGGCAGTGACGTCATCGCCCGGCACCAGCGCAGTTATGAACGAGAGACGGTGGTCTTCGATCCGTTGCACTATCTGGCGCTGCTCGAGCAGAAGACGCGGGCGCTGGATCAAGCCGCGCCGCTGGCCGGCTGGCAGTTGCCAGACTGCTTCAGCACACTGCGGCGTCTGCTCGAAGCCCGGCTCAACAAGCATGGCAGCCGCGAGTATGTGCAGGTCCTCCGCCTGCTGGAGACCTTCGAGTTGCCAGAGGTGACTTATGCCGTGGAACAAGCTCTGAAGTTATCCACGATCAGCTTCGATGCCGTCCGCCATCTGCTGTTGTGCCGCATCGAACGCCGTCCGCCGCGGCTGGACATGCAGAACTATCCCCATCTGCCGCTGGCCCAGGTGCACACCACCCAGGCTGCCGATTACATGGCACTGTTGACGGAGGCATGCGCATGAGCAACGATCCTTCCACCACCGCCACTCATACCTCCGACACGCCGCAGCTGCTTCTGGAGCATCACCTGAAGGAACTGCGCCTGCCCACCATCCTGCGCGAGTATGACAAGGTCGCGCGGCAGTGCGCGGTCGAGCAGGTGGACTATCCACGCTACTTGCTGCGCATGGCCGAGTTGGAGCTACTGGACCGCGAGCGCCGCGCCACCGAACGCCGCATCCGGCAAGCCAAGTTCCCGGTCGTCAAGACCATGGATAGCTTCGACTTCCTGGCTATGCTGTCGGTGAACAAGACCCTGGTGCTGGAGCTGGCACGATGCGAGTTCCTCGCCCGCCGCGAGAACGTCCTGCTGCTGGGCAACAGCGGTACCGGCAAGACGCACATCGCCCTGGCTCTCGGCTTGGCCGCCTGCCAGCGCGGCCACCGGGTGCGCTTCACCACCGCCGCTGCACTGGTCAGCGAGTTGATCGAGGCCCGCGACGACAAGAAGCTGCTCCGCTTCCAGAAGCAGATCGCCAGCTACGAACTGCTCATCGTCGATGAGCTGGGCTTCGTGCCTCTATCCAAAACCGGTGCCGAGCTGCTCTTCGAGATGCTCAGCCAGCGCTACGAACGCGGTTCAACGATGGTGACTTCCAACCTGCCCTTCCAGGAGTGGACCGAAGTCCTCGGCTCGGAACGCCTCACCGGCGCCCTGCTTGATCGCCTCACCCACCACGTCCACATCCTGGAGATGAACGGCGACAGCTACCGGCTCAAGCAAAGCCGCCGCAAACGAACCCCAGCCTCCGAACGCTGAGTCCTACCCATCCCACCCCGCCGCGAGGGAGAAGGGCCGCTTCCGCTACGCTCCAGCGCCCCTTCTCCCTCGAATACTCAACAACTTCACACCCATCTACTGGCCTACTTTTACTCCGCCACACTGGTAGAGTTTTACTCCGCCCTTGACACACCCGCTTGTACACACGGCCAAGACTGGACGCTTACGGTCTCACGGACCATAAACGGAGAGGAAATGCCAGTACCAGTATTCGCTGCAAACGATCTACCCATTACCTTCTAAGCCAACTCGCTGTCCCAACGGCAACCGAGACGAGACGAGCAATGCCTTATAGCCAATATTTTAGATGTCAAATGGGTATCGTATGTGCGCTTTAACCTGCTTTAGCCTCTGTCTGGTTTGCTGTTTCTCGGTTGGATCGAATCGATAGGGGCGAAACACACGCAAGAATCCACCGACCCACTTTCCAGATTGCACAGCACAACGCAACAAATTGATTGGGTAATAAAACAAGGGGCTGTCCTAGATAACTGGCTTATGAAGGTGGGAGTTTAGGATGGTTTCAGGATGCGGAAGAGTCGATTGGAGTGGTCAGTGCAAAGACGCTTAATAGAGCATTTCGTGTCCGGCTCCACGGCAAGGACGGCAGCCTCGCTGGTCGGAGTGAACAAGAGCACGGCAGCGTCGTACTTCCATCGTCTGCGCGAGATCATCGCCGAGCAGAGTGAAGATGCAGCACCCTTGTTCGGTGAGATCGAGGTCGACGAGAGCTACTTCGGCGGCCATCGCAAGGGCAAGCGCGGACGAGGTGCTGGTGGCAAGGTTCCTGTGTTTGGCCTGCTAAAACGTGGGGGAAAGGTCTATGCCAAGGTCATACCGGATGCCCAGGGCAAGACCCTGAAGGCCATCATCGACGTGAAGGTCGTACCCGACTCGATCGTCTACTCCGACACCTTCACTTCGTACAGTGTGCTCGATGTGTCCAGCTTCAAGCACTTCCGTATCAACCACTCCAAGCTGTTCTCCGATCAGAAAAACCACATCAACGGCATCGAGAACTTCTGGAACCAGGCCAAGCGTCACATGCGTCGTTTCAACGGTGTCCCAAAGGCCCACTTCCACCTCTTTTTGAAGGCGTGTGAGTGGCGTTTCAATACACCTCAACCAAAACGCCAACAAACCCAACTGATTCAATGGGCTACGGCTCACCTCAAGTAGTTATCTAGGACAGCCCCTAAAACAATTCGAGAAAATCAATGGAGCAACGAGAGCCTAGCGAAACGGCCTCAAAAACCCTTCCCAGCCCGCTCAATCCCACTCCAAGCCGGCTGTCGGTTCCTTCCTCCTACAAAATCAGCTCTCCTGCAGAATCTCCGTAACGTGAAGACGAAAGACATAGATGGGAATGGCCTGCTCCACCTTCGGGAGATCAATGCGCAGCCCTTTGTCATCCTGGGTCCACACAATGCGTTCATGGCTGCCGAGAAATTCAACATTGGTAATTATGACCTCAGTGGCTGCAAGCGTTTTAGATATGATGACAGGCATGTGCCAGCTTATGGCGAAGAGGTATATGTTTTTGTCTTTGTTGGTGAATCGCAGTTCGGGCACTGTATCGGTTGGGGTAGCGTCGTTGATGGCATCGGCGGCGACACCGTTCGCACCGGGAGCAGATGGCGCAACGGGAGTGGCTGATGATTCCGCCAGAGCAACCTGCTCCGACGCGTGCTTCCACGGACGCGTGCCCTGGAGGGCGGACGCATATACATCCATCCAGGTGCCGATGGCGCGCAGCCGGTCAACGCTCTGAGGCGGAAATTCTCCCTGCGGTGTGGGGCCGATATCAAGCAGCAGATTACCGCCACGGCTGACCACGCTGATGAGATCGCGCAGGATAACTTCAGGAGACTTGTAGCCGGTCTCATTTTGGAAATAACCCCAGTGCCTGCTCATGGTCATGCAGGCTTCCCAGGGGCGGGCGGTGTTCACCGTATCGAGCTTCTGCTCCGCTGTGACGAAGTCGCCCTGACCATTACCGATGCGATCATCTACGATGCAGGCGGGCTGCAGCCGGCGAATCATTGCCTTCAGTTCGCGACTCTCATCTGCTGAGATCAGCTCGGGCGTATCAAACCAGACAATTGCGACGGGACCGTATTGTGTGAGGAGTTCGCGGAGCTGGGGTTTGACCTTGCGGGCAAAGTAGCGCGAAAAAACTTTGCCATCTTCATCGGGATAATCCCACGTGTTGCTGCGGCCGGCCTTAGTCGGCCAGTTGGTGGGAACATCCGGGTCAGCCCAATCGCGGCCGAGTGAATAGTAAAAGCCCAATTTGAGATCGTGCCTGTGGCAAGCATCGGCGAGCGGCTTCATGGGATCTTTGCCATAGGGCGTGCGCTTTACGATGTTGTAGTCATTGCTGGGCGAGTTGTACATGGCAAAACCTTCGTGATGTTTTGCCGTGATGACTAGGTATTCCATGCCCGCACCTTTCGCGGAGCGGACCCAGGCATCTGCATCGAACTTGACGGGGTTGAAGTTATCCGCGAGGGTAGCGTACTCTTTCAGCGGAATGCGCTGGTAGAGCATGAAGTGCTCTGCGCCCTTCGTAGGTTGGCCTTGCCACACGCCACCGGCAACAGTGTACAAACCCCAATGCAGGAAGAGGCCGAACTTCGCATCCTGCCACCACTGCATGCGGTCAGCATCCGAAAGCTCTGCTGCGCCGACTAAAGGCTGTAGCGCGGAAAGTGGGCGATGCATTGCGATGCCTGCCGATGCGAGCGCAGAGGTTCGAAGTATAGTTCTGCGGGAGGCGAGCATACGGGTCCTCATGTAGACAGGAAAAATAAGGCGGATAGCTACACGACGTATCGCAGCTATCCGCCTATCGGGGTGAAAACAACTTAGGGGCGGGTGCCGAGTCTACTGGTGGAGGCAACGCCAATTTCTGTTCCGCTTGTGCTGGCGGTTCCTCCCGTCACGGTAGCCGTGAAGGTAGTGCTGGTAGCAGCAGTCACAATAACCGTTTGCCCGTTGAAGAAGGTACTGGTGCCAAAGCCTGACAGTAGGATTTTTTCACCAACCGTGTAGACGTTCTGAACGGTGAATGTCGCCACAGTTCCAGACGAATCAATTGACCAGGCGGTGATGACAGCGGTTGCCGGAGCAACAGCCGAAGAGGTTGGCGTGATTACAGGAGCTGCAATGCCGACCATGTGAACCACATAGGTAGCATTGGCTCCAATCCACAGGTTACCGCTCAAATCAATTGTTGCTGCGGCGGGTGTGTTTGAAGTGAAGTCGTTGAAGCCGAAGGCGGGCATGCCGGTGCTCGCATTGGTGGGTGAAAGAGGAGCCCCTGACGGTGAAAACTCGGATAGACCTGCGCCACCGCTGCTCACAGCATTGGAAAAGAATATATTTCCAACTCCGTCAACGCCCACTGCATCCGGAGCATTCAGGCCACCGGTATAGGCTTTGGCGCCAGAGGTTCCAGCTCCGGAGGAGGCTGTTTTATAGAAAATGTCACCTGCTGGAAGCGGATTGAAACCAGTCAGGGGTACATTGAAATATGCAATTTGACCGGACGCTGAACCGTCAATACCTTCAGCTATCCACAGGTTGCTGGCGTTATCGAGTGCTCCAAAACGAGGGGCCAGCCCTGTGGGAGTGGCCGCTGCGTAGTTTGTACCACTAATATTCAGCGTGCCTGCAGTGGTGGCTGCGGTGGCGATGGATGAGCGGTAGATGGCCTTACCGGGGGCAGACTGATTGCTAGTGACCCAGGCATAGTTATTGAGCCCGTCAACCATGACGACATAGGGTGGGCTGCTTCCTTGTTGATTCTGATAGACATTCAGGTAGTTACTGGCTGATGTCATCAACAACAACTGGGTATAGCCGTAGGTGCCAGTTCCGTTTGCCCTCGATCCGACCCAAATATTGTTGGCGCTATCGATGGCAATTGGGCCGGGCGTAGATCCCGTGATATGAGGCGTCGCAGTTCCGGCAGTTGAAGTAGCGTGCGTTATTGCCGGTATGGCATAGCCGGTGTCTGTAGTGGTGACGGTGCCGCTGATGGTGAACGAGGTGGGCGTTGCGGAGGCAACGGTGAACGTCTGCCCATTGAATGCAGTGTCGGTTGCAAATCCAAAGAGCTCGATGGATTCACCGGCGGTAAATGAATTTGCGGTAGTGATAGTAGCCGTAGATCCAGTGCCGGAGACCGCTGTTACCGAAGAGTATGCAGCAGAGGTTGGAGTGCCACTGGTAGTGACGGTGGCCGGTGCAACCTGCAGCAGGAGCCCAGGGTAGAAGCTCTGCCCGCTGGGTGTAGATGACAGCGCTGCACCGCCTACAGTAGCGGCAGCGTAAGCGGAGATCCAGGCGTTGTTGTTAGTATCAACTGCCAATCCGAAGGGCGCGAAGGGCGCAGCACTGGTTGCCGGACCAAGGGTAACGCTCGGCGGAGAGCTGAAAGAGAAGGAGTACGGTCCGCCTGCTATCAAACCGCCAGAAGACGTTCCATTTACAAGCTGGGCACTGATGCTGCTGGAGGGCATGGTGAAGCTGCCGCCGACCGCCTGCAGAACATGTCCCTGAGGATCCCACTGCACCAGCGGATTACCGGTGCTGGAAGCATTGAGGGTTGTGGCAGCGGTCCACACATTGCCCTTGGAGTCAGCCGCGGCATCGCCATGACTGACTCCGTAGCGACGGCCGTTATTGTCATAGGCGCTCCAACGAATGCCAATAGCAAAATCGTTGGGATAAGTCGCAACGCTGGCCGTTCCCTGAGTGCAGGAGGTGGTCAGCGGAAACGGGGTATTGGGCACGACGAAGTCGTTGCAGAGATTGAGCGCCCAGGTGCAGCCTACACTGCTACTACTACAGCTGGGTGCAGGATTGGTAAGTGCCGTGCCGACAGGAACCATGCCACCAGCAATCGCAGCTTCAGGATATTCGGTGATGCCACCGGGAGCAATGGCGATGTCGTACGCGGCCTGGATGGTGTCAGCAGGTGGCGTAGCGGCGGAAGGAACTACAGCAGCGAAGAGCTTGGAGCAGACGGTAGAGGCAGTATCACCCGCATTGTCAGTAGTGTTGACACACGCGGCCAGAATGTCAGCCAGCATATAGATGCGCTGGGAATCTGGCGAGACGATGGTATAGAAGGTGCTTGGTGTAGAGCCCCCCGTGACAGTGCTGGCAACAACGCTGGACGCAGATACAGCGGACGAGATGTTCACCAGCGACGCGACCTGAGCGAAGGCATTCTGCAAACCGGTAACGTTGGAAGCGGGCGCACCGATGTTCCAAACGGGAGTTGTGCCGGAGAATGGCGGAGCGTAGGCGGTGATGCTCATGAACTGCTGCAGCGACCATACGGAAGCGACGGTAGTGATTTCGTTGACGTACACCGAAAGGCCGCCAGTTACAGCCGGAGAGCAGAGCGAGGGCAGCGCAAGCAGGAGGGCAGAAGAACTATTGATGCCGCCACCAGGATCGCCACCAGTGATGGTGATGTAGTTCAACTGGCCTGCAGTGCAAGGCGAGGTCGTGGTGGAAGGCAGGTCGAGGTCAAAGGTGCCACCGCCATCGGTGGATGTGTTCGTACTGGCGACATACGTCGCGCCCTGTCCATAGCCCGTGGTGGTACCAGCGGCCCACAAGGTGACGAGGCCATTGCTGATTGGCTGGCGGCCGCCGTGCGCGATACCGACCAACTTGCCCGGTACAGCAGCAGGAGCGCTGGGTGAGGTGGCGGTCTGCGAGGATTGGCTGGGAAGACTGCCACCAATGCCACAACCGGCTAGTGCAAAGGTGAGGATGCTGGCCGACAAAGCAATCGATATGCGGAGAGAAAGCCGTCTAAACATATATAACCTCACCAAAACATATTAAAAGATATCACACTGCTAACGATTCGTTACCTGCCAATTAATGCGGATCCCAAGAGCTTTTGCTGCCAAAGGAAAGGCCTTATTTACGCGAAACATAGTCTATGGCCGCTAAATCTTGATTCTGGAGCCAATTACTTTATGGATCACGTTGCTGCCCCACTATTGATTTGTTCATATATACCATATAAGGACATTATTGTGACCAATTAATGGCGATAATCCACATCACACAGAATTACTGTTTGAAGTGAGCGGCGAAACGAAAGAATTCGTCAATGGACATTGCAGAGGCAGCGCGGAACTCAATCGTGAAGCGGAGGAAGCGGCCAGGGAGAAGTGGCGTGGAGACACCATGGTTGAGCGCCTGCTGCAACGAGCCACAGGGGGCGGTAGTTGGTTCAGGGGCGAAGGCATATTGTTTGGTGCCGGACTCGGGCCATCCGCCGCAGCAGATCCATAGGCCGAGATATGGAAGCACTGCGGTATTGAAGCGCAGAGCCAGGCCTTGGCGCGATTGGGCACGGTAAAGCCCGCACCAGCCATGGTGGAGTTTTCCGGTGTAGAACATGTCAGCGGTGGCTGCAGTAACGGGAAGTATGCGACCGGGATGCTGAGGCGCATCAGTGGTGGGCTGCGGCCAGGGAATACTGTCTCCGCCGAGGCCGAGGCGATCATCCTTTGAGGAGTGCAGGGTTAGCGAGGTTACCTCTTCGGGGAGCAGGATGCTGTCACCGGCATCAACCGCGAGCAGCGGATGAGTGGCATAGAGGAATGAAGCCGGGGATAACCCGATGTTCTCAATCTGATAGTCGATGCGCAGGCAGGCATTGTGCAGTGCGAATGTTTTGGTGAAGCGGAGTGGGCGGCTGAAGCCATCGGCTGTAAGACAGATGGTATTGGGATGCGGCGGGGAGAGAACGCGCCATTCCATCTGCCAGAAGTCGCCATGATCTGGAATGACTTCGCCGTTCACTTCACATTTGCTGACCGTCGGAAGACACTCTTCGATGCCGGCGCAAGCACCTTCACCAAAATGGGCAGTCCGTGAGGGGGACAGCGGGGCGAGAGAATGATGCGATTGCAGAAGGAATTCCAGACCGGACTGCTGGCTAACAAGAGATACGACGCGGCCGCCTTCGGCGGGTGCAATGACGGCAAGGAGCAATCCGTTCTGCAGGTGCAGATGCTGAGACATTACTACCTCACGTGAAGCGCAGTGGGATGCTCCGCGAGAAATGTGTGCAGAAGTGTGGCATCCCGAAAGGATTCTGTGCCGCCGGGGCGAAGGGTGGAGAGCGCAGCAGCCACGTTGCCCTGCTCCGCACATGCAGGCAGGGGCAATCCCCTGACATAGCCCTGGAGAAAGCCAGCGTTGAAACTATCCCCCGCGCCAATAGTGTCAATCGGAGTGATTGCGACGGAAGGAATGCTCCACTGCTCCTGGCCGGTACGCACCAGCGAGCCACGGCTGCCGCATTTCACAGCGACTACAGGTACGCGCTGGGCGAGAGAGGCAGCAGCCGATTCCACATCAGCGGTATGTGTCATCCGCATAGCTTCGTCTTCATTGGGCAGTAGTACATCGACGAGGCCAAGCATTTCTTGCAGCGGTTCGCCCCATACGTCATCTGGATCGTCATTGGTATCAAGCGAAAGGGTAACGCCGCGCTCCTTTAGTTGACGGCAAAGTGCGGGAAGGCCGGGCTGCAGCGATTTCTGGAGGAACAATGACGATATATGGAAGTGGCGGCTGGAGGCGAGGTATTCAAAATTCAGCTCGCCGCATGACATATCTGCCATGACACCCGGATAGGTGAGGATGTGGCGGGTGATGCCGTGATGCAAAAGTATCGTGACGCCGGTCTGCAAGCCGTCAGCAGTAAGGATGCTAGAGAAATCGACACCGGCAGCCTGTAGACGCTGCAATGCGATGGTGCCAAGGGGGTCAGTCCCGACCTTGGTGATGAAGCCGACGTTCATGCCGAGTGCGGCTAGATTGTGCGCGAGAATGGCCGATGAGCTACCTAATGTAAGGCGGAAATCGTCAGCAAGAAGTTCACGCTCAACCGGCATCTGCTCAGCCAGACCATAAAGGATGAGGTCGAGGTTGATTTCACCCGCTATTGTGATGTCGAAGGGTCTCATCGATCCATCCTAGATGGTAACAACGCGACTAAGGTTCTTCGGATTGTCCGGGTCGAGGCCCTTTGCGAGACCGCGATAGCTACCAAGTAACTGTCCCCACACCACATAAACGATAATGCGAGCAATTTCAGGAACAGGCAGTTCCAGCTCAATGAGCAGATCGGCAGCACGGCGGAGTTCGGCAGTGGCAGAGTTCGTTACTACCATAATCTGAGAGCCTAGTTCCTTCATTTCCAGCAGAACCGGAAGTTCGCGGACATAGCCTGATTCAGAGATGAGACCGCCAACCAGAGTGGCAGGGCCGGCGATGGACTTGGGCCCATGACGAAATTCAAGAGTGTGGAAGTACTGCGCATAGGTGGAAGATGACTCCATCACCTTAAGCGCCGTCTCAGAGGCTATGGCGTAGAGCGCGCCCTGCCCCAGGAAGGCGAAGTCGTCAAAGCTCTGACCGGCGAAGAGCTCAACCTGCGAGGCGTAACGCTGGAGCAGCCGATCAAGCTGGCGTGGCAGCTCCAGCAGTGAACTGATGAAGTCCTGATCCCCCGCAATGGAGGCAGCCAGATACTGCAAAGCAAGCACCATGGAGGTGAAGGAAGAGGTCATGACCGTACTCTCTTCGATAACGTGCAGCTTAAGGATGCGATTTGTGGTTTCAGCGAGCTCACGGCCATCGCAGGTTACAGCAAGGAATTCAGCATTCTGGGTCTGCAGATAAGCGGCTACCTGCAAGACCTCAGAGGTGTGGCCGGAACGCGAGATCAGCACGGGGAAACAATCTGCGGCCCCATGAGGAAATACGAGGCGGGGCTGAAGCAGAATTTCAGACGCAGGGACAGCACGCGCGGGTACGCCGAGCAAGGTGGTAAGACTGGCGGCCGCTGCCTGTGCAAGGTAGTAACTGGTTCCGCAACCGACGAAGACCCACTCCACAACACGAGGATCGTATCCATCAACCAAAGTGGCCAGATCCATGCGGCCCAGTTCATCCAGACACAGTTGCCAGACAACCGGTTGTCTATAAATCTCTTTCAATGTCTTCACATCGTGCGACATGCTGTCTTCCTCCGACTTGCCCAAACTTTTAATCTCAATGCATCTACAATCAAGACAATAACACATACAAAGCAGCAAAACGAAATAAAAAATAATACGAGATCAAGATTAAAGCTTTTCAAGCCATGACAATGCAGGGCAGTTTACCTCTCGATTGTGCTGAATAGTCCTTGCCATGAGTTGCTTGACCAGGGCAGCGTGTGCCCGGTCGCGATAGAGATTATTCACTTGGTGCGGATCGTTTTTGCGGTCAAACAGAACGGAATCTCCATCCTTCGCCAAACCAAGTTCCCACTGCTCTGTAAAGACACCACTCTGGCTGAAGTTGTCTTTATGTATGAAGGACAGATCCTCCCACTTGCTACTGTCGCCACGCAGGAGCGCCGAGGCATCTCTTCCCTGCTCCTTACCCGCGCTTTTTAGCTCAAGCAGTCCGGCCAGCGTGGGAAGCAGATCCACATTGGCCACACATTGATTGACATTGGTACCCGGCGCAATATGACCGGGCCAGCACATCATCATCCCTACATGATGAGCTGGCTCATAGAGTGCATTCTTAAAGTAAATGCCGTGCTCTCCCATGTATTCGCCATGGTCTGAAGTGAAGATGATGAGGGTATTTTCAAGCAGACCTCGCTCTTTCAGCGTCCGCAGAATGCGCCCCACGTTGTCGTCTATACACTTCACCATTCCCAGGTACTCTGCCCTACGGGTGCGCAACAGTGCCTCACGCTTTGGATCATCACCGCGCGTGACACCCTCGCGCTTGAAATCCTCCTGTAGCATCTGCTCTGCCCACTTTGGCAGATCCTTCTGGTGGAAGGTCTCGGGCACCTGCATGCTGTCTGACGGAAACATGGTCGCATACGGCTCTGGCACAGAGAATGGTGGATGTGGGTCAGGAATGGAAAGTACGTAGAAAAATGGCGACTGGCGCGGCCGTTCAATAAACTGGATCGCCTTGTCCGTCAGCCACTCCGTGAAAAATTCTCCGGATGCCCCAACGGCATAGCTAAGATCCGGACGGCCATCCGCCTGCAGCGCCACGTAGGTCGGCGGACCGGAGGCACTCTTCGCAACAGCTGTTCGGTCAAAGCTAGCTGAGGTTGCCGCCTCGGAACGATTATCCGGCCAGTCCTTGGGGCGCTCCATAATGCGCTTCCAATGTCCTTGGTTGAACATCCACTCGTGATCGCGAAAGCCAAAAGAGCGCGAAGCAGGAATCCAGTCAGGCCAACTGGGATCGTTCTTGCCATCCAAGTGCCACTTCCCTGCATAGCCGGTTTCATATCCGGCATTTTTAAAGAGGTGCCCCAGCGTGAATTCATCAGGATTCAACGGAAGATCATTGTGATATGCGCCGTGGGTATGCGGATAGCGTCCGGTCATATAGCAGCCGCGCGATGGGGTGCAGACCGCACTTGTCACAAAAAAATTCCGAAAGGTCGCACCGCGCTTGCCAATCGAATCGATATTCGGCGTGCCCGGCAGCGCGCCGCCAAACTGGCTCAGGGTCCACAGACTTTGCTCGTCTGTAAGAATTATCAGAACGTTTGGCTGCTTCGATGTTCCCGAAGGAAACCCCAGCCCCAGAGCAGTACCCGTGAGAGCTACCGCTCCGGCACCGACAAAACTGCGTCGTGAAATCCCCATCTGGCCATCCTCCGCAACACGGTAAATCAGACGAGGTATAAAGCATAATAAACATAATAAAAAGATAAAAAAAGAAGTAGACTACTCTAAAATCGAAGTGCGGGTAGCTTCTCCAGTGCACTACGACGCGAAATACTTGAGGGTATAGAAATGCAGAAACAACTCACTCGGCTCATTCTTGCGGCCAGCCTGATAGGAATATCCAGCACAGCGCATGCCGCTCCGGCTATCTCCTCCATATTCCCAGCACCGGAGCGCATTGCCGCAGCGGGCGCACTACCTGATTGGGGCGGGTTTCGCACCTCCTGCCAGCAAGACCTTAAGATGACACCCTATCCGTTGGGCGACTTCTCGCCATCAGACCACTATGACAGCAAGGGGGAGAGTCCCATCGTATCCAAGGCGCAGATCGCCCTTCATAAAGAGTCCTACATGGTCTATCGACTGGGCGTCTGCTACCAGATTTCTCATGACAGAAAGTACGCTGCAAAAGCCGAGAGCATTCTGGATTCGTGGGCCACAACGTTGACGCGTATTGGCACCGATCAGGGAGAAGACGAATTCAACTTCTTCACACCCTTCGCGCTGGCATCGGCCTATGCGCTGAAGAGCGACCCTGCATGGGACTCTACCCGCTTCGCCCTGGTTGTTCGACAAAGGTTTGTACCAGCGCTTCATACGAAAAAAGCTAACAACCATGGCAACTGGGGTGTCTTGCTGGAGCTGACAGCCGGCTCGTTTTTGGATGATGCTGCGCTTATCGACTCGGCGCGTGATCGTTGGCTGGAACTGATGCGGAATCAGGTGGCAAGCGACGGATCACTGCCGCTGGAGATATGCCGTAGTGACACCACGAACTGGTGCGGCGGGCCAACAAAGGGTATCAAGGGCATCAGCTACGAGCACTGGACGCTACTGCCAGTCACCATTGCGGCTGAAATATTCAAAACACTGGGAATGGATGTGTATACAACACCCGAGGGTGCGCTGCTGCACAAGGCGTATGCAAAGGTGGCGGCATGGACACTGCATCCTGAGACCTTCCCCTACTATGCGGCCAACGGCGGACATCTGCTGGGTGTACGCAACGACACGTACTTCTACATCCTGCAGCAGGTCTTCCCCGAAGCGGATGCGGCGACACTCCAGAAGAGTACCGGCGGTTTCCAGAGAGATGACCTCAATCTCAGCGCACTATACGGCACTCCCAAATTATCTACTGCTCATTAGTAGGGATGCGCGGATCATATATGCTGGAGCGACTTATGCGATCCTCGCGCAAATCGGTACAGCTCTGAACCGGCAAGCAGAAATGCCCCGACGCCATACACGTAGCTGGATGTGGGCTTGAACTGCCCCGGTGCAGCATCGACTGGTTGGATACACCCCAGACGTCCATCTGCATAGATGTGCGCGATCATGCCCTGCCATGCCTTGCTCACTACGGGCCCGTATTCCTTGCGTGGAAGCAGGCCTGCGTTGATACCATACGCCATCGCATAGCTTATAAATCCGGAACCACTGATCTCAGGCAATGGATAGGCCGCTGCATCTAGTAGACCGGAGCGCCATAGGCCATCCGCGCCCTGCAGCATGGCCAGCCTTGCAGACATCTGCTGGAACTGCTCCACATACTTCTGCCGCGAGGGACGGTCCTTCGGCATGTACTGCAATACACGAGCGAGACCAGCCATTACCCAACCGTTTCCGCGAGACCAGAAGAGCTTCTTGCCATTCGCTTCCCGCTTGTCAAAGTAACGCTTGTCACGGAAATACAGGTGCTCCATCGTGTCGTAAAGCGAAGCCGACGTGATCCACCATTCGCGATCCAGAAAATCCAGATACGCCGTATCGCCCGTAGCCCTGTAGAGTCGCGCGCATACCGGTGGCGCCATAAAGAGTGCATCGCACCACCACCACAGCGGCTTCTGCGGATCATCCGGCAACTGCATCATGCTCTCAAACCGCTGTCTGATCGGAGTCAGCATCACCGGATCGCGATGCTTCAGGTAAAGCTCCAGATACGTCTGCCCCACAGCCTGATGATCAGCATGGGTGGAATTCAGGCCAGGCTGCCAGTGCAGTTTCTGCCCCATCTCCATCATGGCCGCCTCGTATTTGGGATCATGCAGAGTTGCACCGCACGCCATGAAGCCCGCGTACAGGGCAGCAAACGTCCAATCATCGTTGAAGTCCCTACGCGCGCGATATAACTCCCATCCACCCACACGCTCCATGGCCTTCCGTATGGCGCTGTGCGTGAGGTTGCCGGAAAGATCGCTAGCCAGAGGACCCGCATCCTCTGGGGAATCACCTACCGCCGGCAGTTTTTCAGCTGAAGTCTGTGCCAGCAGATCGCCTGCGGAAGCGGCAAGGCAGGCAAAAGGGAGGGTATAGATGAATCGACGGCGTGAAGCCTGCATAGCGGAATTTCCTTATGTGCGTTGAGGAACAGAATCCATCAGCCGGCAGATGCCGGCTGCAGCATAGGGCGACAGAGCCTGCTGAATTTTAGCAATGATTAGCGCTTCAGGCGTTATCGGCAAACCTTCCTGACGTACGGCCTGATACTGCACGGGCAGTACCGCGGACAACAGCGTCTCCGGAATCGCGACGCTATTCAGATTACTCATCAACTTATCGACCGCTGCTTGCACCGCAGCATTTCCCCAGTAATAGCGAATGCGGTCGCTGTAGCTGTAGCGGCGCAGAAGCCGTTGCTGCTCCAGCGTGCCATGATAATGCTTTGCCCAGTGCTCCGGGTAGGCAAGCATCTCGTGATCGATAATGCTACTGAGCCCGGAACACTTCTTCACGGGAAAAAGTTCTTGTTCAATCCGCTCCAGCGCAAACAGCCCCTCACGCAGGGCGAAGGTCAGAGCAGGCCCAACCTTCAGAATCGTAAACCCATCGTTTACCAGCTCAGTAAAGGCAGAGGGCCGCTGATAGTCGGTGGAGTGCGCTTCGAAGACCAGCCCATCCACATCGCGGAGCAGTTGCTGAAGCTCACCGGTCTTTGCCGAGACATAGTCTGCCACGCTGTCGTGGTTGAACTCCACACCCGGCTGTACGACCATTGCAATCACTCGCGGCCACATAGTTGATAGACCCGCGCGGGAGAAGACTTCGTGATGGATTGCCAGCGTCTGCGCGGCACGAGCGTAGGGTGTAACTTCAAGCTCCGCCAGACCTTCTGTGGCTCCACCGGGAACAGGCACTTCGGTGCCGATTACATAGAAACGCGGACTGCCCCCACTCGCATCCTCTGCCGCACGGCACAAGCGAGCAGCGCGCTCCGCCACTACCCTGTCTGGCAATGGGTGTTGATCTCCGCTGCAGGCCATGCTGGCATCGAGATGAATCTTTGCAAATCCTGCGCGAGAGTACTCCGCCACCATCTCCTCCGCATACTGCATCGCTTCTTCAGCAGAGAGGTGGGTCCATGTATTCGGGCCCAGGTGGTCGCCGCCAAGAATTACATGCTCGCGTGCATAACCTTGTTGATCCGCCAAGCGGCATACAAAGTCACGGAAGTCCGCTGGGCGCATCCCACTATAGCCGCCAAACTGGTTCACCTGGTTGCTGGTCGCCTCAACCAACAGCGGAGTCTTATCCTGCAGCGCTTGCAGAATAGCCGCCTTCAGCACAAGCGGATGCGCGGAACAAACAGAATAGAGGCCAAAAGGATGCCCTTCGCGCACTGAAGAGCTCATTCGCTGTAGGATATGGGGCATTGCTGAGTCCTTCTTTTCATAGTCAATCTTTATGTTTGAATACATACAAAAACATAATAATACGAAATAAAAAGATATACAATTGACTGCAGGAGAGAAAATGCCTACCGAAGATAAATTTGTTGCCATGGTCAGCGCCAAGGCAGATGTTGATCTGCCGTTGAGCGATTTTCTGCCGGTATCTGAGCTACGCATTCCTGCGCATGATCTGCAGAAGCCGCGCTTCCCTGCGATCGACTTCCACAACCACCTGGATTCCATGGAGCCAGCAGAAGTGCTTCGGATCATGGATACGTGTGGCGTAGAAAAGATTGTGAACATCACTATGCGCACTGGCGATGAAGCGCTTAGCATCATGGACAAGTTCCATGCGGCAGACCGCTCGCGGTTCTACTCCATTGGCTGGATGGACTGGACGGATTTGCATCAGGATGGCTTTGTGGCGCTTACACTAGAGCGTCTGGAGCAGATGGCTGAGCATGGAGCAAGCGGCATTAAATTCTGGAAAGACCTCGGACTGACCCTGACAGATAAGTCCGGCAAACTGCTGCGGATTGACGATGAGCGACTTGCTCCAATCTTTGAGCGAGCCGCAGATTTAGGGCTTTTTGTCATGTTCCACACGGCGGATCCAGCTGCCTTCTTCCGCCCGATTGATCGCTACAATGAGCGCTACGAGGAACTTGCTGCGCATCCCGATTGGGCTTTCAGCGGCATACCCGTTGAGAAATGGGAGCTGCTAAATCAGCGCAATACGGTATTCGGCAGACACCCCAAAACGACTTTTGTGGGCGCCCATGTGGGTGAAAGTGGCGAGGACCTCGCCTTTGTCCGGGATATGCTCGATAACTATCCCAATGTCCATATCGATATATCTGCACGTACGCCAGAGCTAGGACGCCAGCCATACACCGCGCGCAAACTCTTTATGGAATTTCCAGACCGCATCCTGTTTGGAACAGACCTGCTTCCTGAAATCTCCATGTATTGCCTTCACTATCGTTTTCTGGAGACTGCCGATGAGTATTTCGAGTATCCATCTCATGCATCTCGGCAGGGCCGGTGGAATATCTACGGCGTCTTCCTGCCAGACGACGTCCTGCTCAAGCTCTACCGGGAAAATGCATTAAAGCTGCTCAAGCGATAGATTCTCCGTGCTGACTACCCCTTTGCTAAATGTGGAGATTAAAGGCAATATAATGGTCTAGATCGTAAGGTGCTTTTTGTATCGCTTTTGAATCTGTCATTTTGATTGTGTTTGTCCAGGTCAACTCGAAACGTATGATGCTTCAGAATACTTACAAGCACAGAGTTCTTTGCCACTGATTCAATCGGAGAATATAACCTCTCGTGATGAAAACTCAATCCATAGTCAAACGTCATCCCATGCCCCATACTGAGCCCGGTAATCTGCTGATCGGAGAGCGACACCAGCTTATTCTGGAAGTACTGAACCGGGATGGTCGCGTGCTGGTTTCCGAGCTATCCAACTCACTTGGCATTTCTCCCATCACCATTCGCAAAGATCTTGATCACCTGGAGGCGCAGCGATTGCTGCAGCGCACGCACGGCGGAGCACTGCCGCCAAGCACCAGTACCCTGATTGATCCTTCTGTGAAGGAGAAGGAGCAGCAACAGAGCGAGGAGAAGCGCCGCATCGCCGCAGCCGCAGTCGGGCTAGTGAAGGAAGGCCAGTGCATCCTGCTTGACTCCGGTACCACCGTCATGGCTATTGCACGTGCGCTACGCAAGTTTTCTAATCTCACGATCGTGACTAATGCCGCAAACATCGCAGCGGAGTTGAGCGATACCGGATTCGAAATCATTCTGACCGGCGGAACGCTACGGAAAAATTCACTGTCGCTGGTAGGTCCGCTGGCTGAGGATGTACTGAAGCAGATCCGCGCTGACATTCTTTTTCTGGGCGTCGACGGTTTCGACCCGAAGATCGGAGTGACAACTCCCAATGTGCTGGAGTCACGAGTAAACCGGGCAATGGTGAGCGCTTCACGCAGGGTAATTGCAGTATGCGACTCCACTAAATTTGGCCGCTCCAGCATGGCACTGATCGTACCGCCAACAGCAATTCACACCGTCATCACAGATAATCAGGCTGCAAGTGTGCATGTGAAGATGCTACGCAGCGCAGGTATCGAGGTCATCATCGTCTGACTGCAATTCCTTGCCTATATCCATGTTATGCGTGAATGCTAACAAGCGCTGCACTTCCTGGCGGCATGGTAATTTTGAATTCGCTGGCGGTGGTGCGGCGTAGAATTTCCGCCCTATCTGTAGCTAGCTGGCCATCACTCCCTACGGTTGCGTTTCCAAAGCGAATGCCGGTGGTCGCTTCCAGCGCTGGGCCAGTCAGGCGTTGAACAGATGCCGTGTGGAACAACTTTCCAGTACTGAGCAACATATCCGTCGCCTGCGAACCCTTATTAAAGATAGCGATCTGCATAGTTTTGCCTGTTGCAGTAAGCGCGGCATAGGCCGTAATAGTAGATTGCGCTTCTGAGAAAGAGCTTTCGACTAAATTTGCTCCAGCCATGCGTGCTACCAGCAGCATGCCATAGAAAATGGGTCGTGCCGAGTATCCATGACTAGCGCTGCCCGCAATAGGCGTGTAGTAGGAATCATCCGCTTCGCTTTTTGCAACGGCATCTCCAGGCATCTTGCCGCCAAGCGAGGCTCTAATCTGCCGCGCGCTACCCCCATGGAAATTGATGCCGCAAAATCCAGCCGACAACAACTTGAGCGTAAGGTCTCCGGCCCACAGAGCCGATCCCAGGGTGTTGCTTACTCCGGGTTTACCGCCGGAGTAGCAGGAATTTACTTCCGTCATGCGAAAGGGCAAACCGGCATGGTGGCCTGCTGTCGCAGTCACGTTGATCTCATGATCGATCTTCTTCGGGTTTAGTAATAAGTTTTGCATCGTCGACTCAGGGCTGGTCGGGGGGCCTTCGGCATAGAAGTGATCCGTGATTGCGACGAGATGTTGTTTCATCTCTGCAACAGCTTCGCTCGCGAAGAGATTCATCCAGGCAGCCTCTGCACCCATATCGGGACCAGCGAGTCTAGCCGTGGGTATACGCTTCACAATCGCACGTGCGAAACTAAGCCACTCAGCCAGATAGACCTTTTCATTCCAGGCATCTGAACGAAGCCGGTAGCGGATGTAATTATTCGGCTCGTTGCCAATCTGAAGATACTCGAGCTTAGATCCCAATATTTCTACAACGGCCGCCGCTTCTTCGGCAGCACGCTCCGGCGTGCCCGTGCCCAGGTTCAATCCATAGATGCAGTTCCAGCCGGTTACATTCAGAAAGTGACGAAGATTGTGCAACGCAGCCGGGGTAATAGGGGTGAGTTCCTTCGGCTGAGTCGGTTGAGGAAACCACGCTGGTGCCTCCACCGTTGCATTGGCTTTGAAGTACGTGAACTCGCTGGTATTCCCCCCGAGCCGCAAGCTGCCGCTGGGGCTGAGTGTCCGAAGAAACTGCACCAGGGCTTTGTTCGACGGAGCAAAGTATTCCGGCTCACCAAGCTGTGTGGATTCGTAACTAAGTCCCATGACATCGCGTGGAATGAAGCCCCTGTGCTGCCCGGGATGAACCTGGAGCGTGAGCGGCTGACTCATGGCAGTACCCATGCCCCACAAAGGATGTGCGGCAGCCCCGAGCATGGCAAGACTGGTCGGAGCAGAAACAAGAAAGCGGCGTCTGTTCATCATGATGAGATTATGACTCCCTGCGTATTGATAATGATATCGGTAGCTTCCCAGTGATAAATTCCTCTGTACCAGCCACTTCTGCTACCAGCTGGCACAGCGGCGACGGGTAAAAATCAAGGACCTACATTGACGGCAATCGGCGTAACGACTGGTGTGGCAATACCTACAAAGATAGTGACGGAATTATCACCAGAGTTGGCAGTCCATATATTACCGCTTGGATCCACCGCAATCGCGACAGGGAGACTCAGCACGCCGTATCCCGTCGCAGGTGAAACCGCGGTGCTACCTGAAAATTCCGAGATGGACGCACTATTGGCAAACCATGCCATACTATTGCCGTCGTATGCCACAGCAAGAGGCAGTGTCAGTCCGCCGCCCAGTACGGGGCTAGCTGTATCCACGGCACCTGTATTTACAGCCAGTGTGAACGCACCGGAAATCGATGCACCGGTGGTGCTTCCAGTCATGACAATCGCTCCGCTACTGTTGATTGCCAGGCCTGTACTTCCAAAAAGGAAGCCATCGCTTATGCAGTTCTGAAAGACAGCGGCACTGCTGAAGAGGCAAAGCTGCCCTGTTCCGGAGTTGGCAATGACTATGCGTCCAGTGGAATCAAGGGCAATCGCGGTGGGCTCACTGAGTGCGCCGGACCCCGTGATGGGGCTTGAGCCGCTGGGTGTACCGGATGAACTCAACTCTGTAATAGAATTGCCGCTGAAGTTCGCTACCCATGCATTGCCGACAGAATCATTGACAATCGCAACTGGCGTAGAGATGCTACCGCCGGTGAAGCCTGAACCGGAAAGCGCAGCGCCTGCGCTGCTCAACTTGACTACGCTATTACCACCAGTATTTGCGATCCACAGGTTGCCGCTACGATCGATTGAAATCCCACGTGGCGAGAGCAATCCAGCATTGCTATAAGGCGTAGTTGTGAATGAAGATGAGAGACTAGGAAACTTCACAACCGAGAAGCCGCCTTCGTTAGTTACCCAGGCATTTCCACCGGCATCAATTGCTATGCCACCAGGACTGGTCATCTCCGATCCGGTGTAACTCACAGAGAGCGTGAAATCACCCGGCTGTGCACTGAGACCCGGAGAAAATGGTGGCGTCCCTGTGACTAGCGAATATAGTCCCGTAATAGATGAGCTACCGGGATGATTTGCCATGGCGAGTCCAGCGTCGATCGTCTCCGTAGCGCCAGTGGCGGAGAGCAGCGACATGCAGGACACGGAGGCAGCAGCACTTGTTCCATTCACACAGGAAGCCAGGATATTGGCCAGCGTATTCAGACGCGCGACTGGAAGCGTGATGCCAGCAGATGGCGTCGCGATCAAGCCAGTCTGAAAATTGACGAGCGTGTTGACCATATTGAACGCATTGACCAGCCCCGTGGGATTGCTTCCAGTAGCACCGACATGCGTGTAATCACCCATGAACGGAGCAAGTGCATAAACCGCGGCCACAGTTGTAAGTTCATTCAGGTTGATAAAGGTGCCCGATGTGAGCGAACTGCATGGGCCCAGCGCTGCCAACAGACCTAGCGCGGTATTGTTGCCTCCACCAGCGTTACCACCAGTCGCCGTGATGTAAACCTGTGTAGCCGATGAACAGGAGTAGTCTCCCGTGATGGTGAATTCGCCAATCGGTAATGTATTGAATGCGTTGCCAGCATTGCCACCGGTACCGGAACCATCGCTGGTAGTCACGGCGCTTGTGAGCAATGCCCTCGAAGCCGATCTCGCGCCTGCAGTACCCACAGTGTAAAGCTGAATTGTTGCACCGCTCACCGGTTGCTGTCCGCCTTTAACGCGCCCCTGCGCAATGATCGTGCTCTTCCCGCCGCTGCCACCGCCATTGTCGGCAAGCGATCGCGCGGTACCCGCACCGCAGCCGCCAAGTAGTGCGGATGCCAGCATTGCCACGCCGCCTAGCATAAGCGCTCTGGCTGAGTGAGACTGAGACTTCGCAAATGACGATATATCGTTCATAGTGTTTTCTCGCATGAAACGCTCTTCAAGCTAGTTCAGCGTTTGCATGAACGTTTGCGTGGCCTCCCACCAGCCGGTGCTGTCATCCCATGCATAGCTCGACGATGACCAGATCACGACGCCGTCAGCAAGTGAGTATGCCGTCTGCAGTTGAAATGCCCAATATGCAGCGCTCACATACTGCCCGGCCTTGGCTGTGCCTGGGTGATACTGCGGTGAAATGTAGATATATACCGGCTTGCCCGGCGCGATTGCACGCGCCGCAGCTACTTCCTGCGCTGCCAGCGAGGCCCATGCTGCCTGATCGTCATTGTAGGTATACATCGACGGAAACATTGCGGTTACTTGCGTCCCAAGTGCCGTGGCATATTGCATGTTCTGCGTCGAAACATTGTCGAAGGTGTTGTAGCCATAGTAGCCCACAAGTTTACCGGGATGGTCTGCCTTAGCCCACGTAGCCAGCGTCGCCAGTATCTGCTCGTTTGCTGTCGAGGTCAGTCCAAGCAGCTCGACATCCAGAACCAGCGGACCAGGATTGGTGTACTTCGCCATCAACGTGTCAAAGGAACTACGCGTGGGTAGCGTCTGTTCATCAGCTTGGGTTGTTCCGCTGGAGTCCACCCAGATCTTGCTTTCATAGACGACGTTGGAAGTAATCAAACCGTAGGTGCTGGTAGTTGGCTTGCCCGAATAAAACATATTGTCGTAGACAACGAAGGATGTTGGCTGTGCTGTAAAGCTGCGTGTCACTGGAGTGGCAGCAGCAAAGTTCGTATTACCAGCCTGCGATGCGGTGACGGAGACCGCGCCGGTTCCTGTCACATAAAGCGTACTTCCGCTCACAGTGGCCGGCCCGCTGGCAACAGCATATGTTGCCGGCAGGCCGCTGGTGGTATATGCAGCAAGCTGCACGCTGGTATCGTTGCTAGGATAGTTTGCCAGTGCAGGAAAAATGATGCTCTGTGCCGCGCTTCCGGTCACACTCAGGGTCGCGCCGGTCGTCAGCGCAAAGCCATAGTTATTGGCACTGGAACTTACCAGTGTTCCCTGCGATACAGTAATGGGATAGCTGCCCACAGGCGACTTAGGCACCGCAGTTGTCGAGATCAGCGGCGACCCAGTAACGCTGTTCGCCTGTGTATCGGGAGAGATAAAGCCAGTGATTGTATAGCCGAACGTTGGGTTCGCAGTTCCGTAAATACGTGAAAGGAGGCCGCTCGGAGTAACGGTGAGCGTAGCAGTATTTACTACAATGCTTTGCTGAACAGGTGTTGCTGCAGCGTAGATGGCATTGCCCGCTTGAGAAGCTGTAATCACGACGGTGCCGGTACCTGTAAACGTGAGCATGTTGCCGCTCAGTGTGGCTGGGCCCGTGGCATTGTAGGTAACGGGCAGGCCGGAGCTTGCCGTTGCGCCCAAGCCGATCGACGGAGCGCCGTAAGCCACCGGCGATGTAGGCGCAGGAAACGTAATCGTCTGCGCCATAGTTCCTTGGCTATATGGCTTCAGGATTCGAACCACATTGTTGCCGCTATCTCCGAAGTAAACATTACCGCTGGTATCTACTGCGATATGTCCTGTTGGTGTGGAGAGAACTGCGTTTGTAGCAACGCAACCATCGCCATAACCATCGGTCGAACAGGCAGCTTCTGTCGTACTCGATCCACCGCCGGCAACTATCGCAGCGTTTTGCGTGCTTGCAGTCACCTCCCATATCTGGTTGGCAACTGCATCTGCAATGTAGAGATTGTTGGACGCATCGAATCCGATACCAGTAGCACTGCTCAGCTTAATGGATGTTGCGGCAGCGGCAGTTGTGCCGCTGCCGCCGCCTGCATAGGTATAGATGTCTTTGCAGGTCGCCAACGTACCTGTGGTAGCAGTGCTGGCCATACCAGTGCAACTGGTTTGCGCCGTCGCATAGTATCCAGCGGGCGGCTGCGAGCCCAGATAAACCACGCGTACGCGTCCTGTAATAGCGCCATAATCTGCGATGTAGAGGTTGCCGTACGAATCGAATGCAAGATCATATGGCTTGCTAAGATTGGCAGAACGTGCGGGTCCGCCATCACCGCTTTCTACTGAAGTGCAGCTAGTGTAAGTACCCTTTGAGACCGTCGCCTCCGCGCAACCTGCTCCGGCTCCGCCTACCACTCCGGTCACATAACCAAGTGCACTTGCATTTCCAAGAGCATCGGTCGATGCTCCGGCGATGTTGATCTCGCGGACTACATTGTTGCCGCTGTCTGCTACATAGAGATTGCCGTTAGCATCTACGGCCATCCCCTTTGGTCCGTTGAACTGCGAAAGCAGCACATATCCGCCATCACCAAAATACCCCGTACCGGGAGTATTTGAATTGATAAGAACATAGGAATAACCACTCTTCGCTGCTGTAGTACCAGCCGGTCCCGCAGAGCTTCCACCCGCAGCAAGGAAACTTGCCTGCTGTGTTCCAGCCACATATGTCATGCGAACGTAATTACTGCCTTCCTCAAAGATATTGCCGGATGCATCCACTGCAACGGCGGCAGAAGCAAATATCGTAGTGTAGCCAACTGCGCCGATCTGCGTGCTGGCAGTATATTGTCCACCGCCGATCACGTTGTACACGATATTAGGGGGTACCGGCGATGCCAGAATCGAACTGCTTGCATAACTAGCAACCAACGCCGTTCCCAGCGCAGCATTGGTTCCGTTGTAGAGCACGCGCAGCTCGCCTGTATATCCAGGACCTGGTGTGGAGCCGGTGTAGCTGTTCGCCGAAGTAGGTGTGGTATAGGTCGCACTATCACCAGTATCCGTGTTGGAGGTGTAATTTCCTCCGTCCGAGATATAAAGCTGGCCGAATGAATCGATCTGTGTCGCATTGGGCTTCGACACAAGTATCTGGCTCACGGAGCAGCCATCGCCGATATTTGATCCCAACAGTTTTGTAGAGGAATTGCCGTTCAGCGGAATGGAACTGGCACAGACATGAGTTACCGTGGGCGAAGTATTTGGCGTGATGCCCGGCTGACCGGCGTATGCCCCAATCGAAATCTGCGCATGCACGCCGGTAACTCCAGCCACCAATAATCCACATATTGCCATGCCTGCAATAACTAAGGATGCGCCCCTTCTACGCTTGTATCCAGTGTTTGGCATAACCATTCTGAACCTTCCTTGCAATTCCAGCACTCCGCGGTGCTGCTCTTGAAAACATCGATTCATGCTGATTAGTTCGACGCTGCTACGACCAGCGTGATCGGAATCGATTCAACTGAGCCATTAGAGCTCGTGGCAGTCAGCGTAAACACCGTGGTTCCGGGCGGCGTAGTAACATTCGGCAGATCGTAGTAATTTGTCCCACTGCCGCAACCGGAGAGTCCGAGTCCGCCTAGTATCGGCAATACGCACAAGACAACCGCGAGTAGTGACTTGCGCATCGCAGCATTCCGTCGCTTGCGCCATGCCAGCAGAACCAGTCCACCCAAGAAAGTCAATCCGGCCTCAGTGACTTCAGAAACACGCCCACACTTAGCAGGAGTCTGCTGTTTCGCCAGGTTTGGCGTCACATTGGTAAACACCTCCAGCGTGAGCAAGCCAACAGGATCAGTTGCACTGTTACCACTGAATGTAAGGTTGGTGCCGGAAGGGACTGGACACGCCGAACCAGCTGCCGGAACTGATGGACAAGTCAGGAACCGGCAGAGAGAGTTCTGCGGAAGATTGGAACAGGTGAATGTCACCGTACCGCTCAGTCCCATGTATGGCGTGACATAAACGCTGGTACTAGTCTCTGCGCCTTGCAACGTACTGAGCGTGGTAGCCAGGGCAGTCATTCCGAAGTCGCCCTTCACCGTAACTGAACTGGATGTAGATGAGAAAAAATTTGCGCCACCCAGATAGTTAGCACTAAAAGATGGATAGGTATTTGCGTTGATCGCCGTAGCAGCCAATGCCGTCGTGGCACCCGATATGGTGAGCGTAGCAACACCAGACGCATTGAGCGATGCGATACCCAGTGTGGTGGACCCAGCGCTGAATGAGACTACTCCAATGACTCCAGCTGCAGGTGATTTAACGGTTGCCGTCAACACATAAGCCGGTATTGCACTGCCCTGCACGCTGAGCGGCGCACCGGAGTAAGCGAGAGTCGTCGTGCTTGACTCAGGAATCACAGTGAGCGTCAGGCTGGCATGACTGGATACATAATTGGAATCGCCGCTATATTGCCCGGCAATACTGAACGTACCCGCCTGCGGGCTAAAGGTATAGGTCGCGGTGCCGTTAGCAACCGTAAGCACTGTCTGCTGAATACCATTCACCTGCACTAGTATCTTCCCCGTCGCTGCCGTAGTGCCTGACTGTGTCAAAGTGAACGTAAGCGTGATGGGTGAGCCATAGCTGATTGACGAAGATGCGCTTGGCGATGAGCTAATAGTGAGATTACTGTTGAGCAGGTTTACTCCGCTACCTGTCAGCGTTGAACTTACAGAGGAAGCATTCCCCGCGTTGGATGGGAAGGTAATCTTGTCCGAAAAACTGCCAAGTGCTACCGGAGAAAATACCGCAGAGATGCTGCATCCCGCACCAGCAATCAGAGCACTACCGGAGCATCCATTTGATGTCGATGCGCTAACCTGGAAATCTCCAGTGTCTCCGCTGACGCTGTACGGTGCGCCGCCGGTAAATTGTAGCGCCGCATTACCAATATTGGTGAGAATGAAGGATGAGAAAGCTGAACTCTGCCCTACATTGAGAGGATAAAAGCTGGTGGATATCTGCTGACGGTTCAGGTACGTAACCCCAGCGCTAGTGTCTGTCACATAAACATTGCCTAGACTGTCAACCCAAAGTCCAGTCGGTGCAGTCAACCCAGACAGTAGGGTGACCGTGGTGACGCCCTGTGCGGAAATGAAGCCTACTTGCGATCCTGCCTTATCCAGCACATAGAAATTGTTGGCGGCGTCTATCCCTATGGCCGCAGGATTGAACAAACCGAGTGCAACCGGAGTGACCGCACCTGTCGATAACGTGACCTCAACCACCCGGCTATTGCCTGAATCCACCACATACAGATTGCCGCTGCCATCCAGCGAAAGCTGCGTTGGACTGGAGACGCTCGTGGTCAGTACGGTGGATGCTCCCTGGCGGATCTGCATAATGCGGTTGTTGCCAGTGTCAGCAACATAGATATTGCCACCGCCATCCACCAACACTCCCTTTGGAGCAGCATAGCCGGTCAGATATGAGACGGTTGCGCTGGTGTTGTTATAGATGGCCACACGGTTGTTCCCCGTATCCGCTACCAGCACATTGCCCTGGCCATCCACAGAAACCTGCGACGGCGATGAAAGGCCGGTAATAAGTGATGTAGCTGTCAATGCGGTTGGGCTGGAATAGCGCAACACACTTCCGCTGGTCTTATCAGCAACATACACTTCGCCGGACGGATCGGATGTGACGCCGAGTGGCGCGGTTCCAGAGCCTACGGTAACGGGCGTCGCGTTATCCAGGGCAATCTCTGCCCCGCTTGCCGTGCCGCTCACGTAATTGGTGCCAATGGTATTGCCAGTAGAAGAGGATACTCTCACGCCACCAAGTCGCAGGCCAGGCAACGTCGGTTTGAATGTCACATTGAGGTAGCAGATCTGTCCCGCAGCTAGTGCCTGCCCGGATGTGTCACACGTGCTGCCGCCTGCATCAAGGAAATCGGAACTGGAGGCACCCTGCACGGCGAAGGTTGCACCACCCACTGTAACCGCACTGAGGGAAGCAAAAGCGAGCGCAGTGGACGAGGTGGAACCCAGAGCGGTAGATGGTGCCGCAGGCACGGACTTGGAAAGCTTGTGCACAACATTGGCGGACGAATCGGCAACATACAGATTTCCCTGCGCATCGAAAGAGATTCTACCGGTCGGGAAACCCAGAGTAGCCAGTGTAGCCAGGCAGCCATCGCCATTAGCATAAGTCCTAATGGGACCAGAAGCGAACGTGCTGGAGCACGCGGTTCCAGCCGCAGTCGATGTGCCACCACCGGCAATAATCGTTGCCACCTGTGTGGCCGCGTCTACTTCCCAGATCTTGGCGCCAGTGCCATCAGCAATATAGAGATTGCCGGCTGCATCAAAGCCCAGGCCAGTAGCTGACTTCAGCAAAATCTGTGTCGCTGGACCACCCGTCGTCAAGGTGCCGCCACCGGCAACAGTATAGATATATCCCAACTGCGGGCTGCTAACGCCTGGAATCGTACCGGTGCCGTTATAGATCACGCGAACACGTCCATTCCCAGAATCGGCAATATACAGATTGCCCGATGCATCAAACAGGACATCGTAGGGATTGTTCACTTCTGCAGACGTAGCAGGCCCCCCATCACCGATAGAACCGGCAGTGCAACCACCGGCTGAGCTAATCGCCGATGGCACCTGCACAGTAGCGCCAGTAATGGTGGCATAGGCGGAGACGACAGCCTGGGTACACACTGAGCCTGCAATCGTACTGATAATGCCTGTCGTGCCATTGATCATGCGGATAGCATTGCTCTTCGAGTCAGCGATATAAACATTCTCCGCCGAATCTACATACACTCCTTTTCCATTATTCGTTAGCGCCGCAATGGCCTTGCCGCCGTCACCGTAGTATGCGTTCAGACTGGCATAGATCATCGGATATACATTGCTCTGCTTAGGGCTGACAGTCCCAATCCCCGAAGTTGTTGCCTGTAGTAGTGCTGCCCCCTTGGTTCCTCCCACATACGCCATGCGCATGCGTGAATTACCTTCGGTCTCGATGATGTTGCCGTCGCCATCAATTGCCATGCCCGTTGGTGTGAGTGTTGTATTGCCGCAGCTTCCGCCGGCGGCAGAGATACTTGTATAGCCGTTCGAGTAGGGCCCGCATGCGTTATAAATATCACCGACAAGCAGTGATGAGGTCGTAATTACGGATAGCTTGTTGTACGCGCTTACGATCGTCTGCAGTTCCGCTGCGCCACTCTGATAGATCACGCGAATCTGCTTGTCGCCCTGGTCGGCGATGAAGATATTATTCGTAGCCGGATCGATCAGCACCGACTGCGGCGCTTTCAGAATCGCCTGTGTCGGCAGACAGTTGTCCCCAGTAGAACCAACTGTTGTCGCGATCACGGTGCTGCAGACCGTCTGCGTAGAACCGGTGGGAATGCCAACAGCCGTACTGATGTACGGAATCTGGATAGAGCCGGGGGTCTGGGCAAACGCGCCTAGACTCGCTGGTGCAAGAACCGCACACCAGAGCGCAGATCGCCACACAACTCCGCTGAACTTACCGCTATTGCCGTTTCGAGTGCCGCTACGTGGACTCATGGTATCGTCCTTTCCGGATTCTTAATAAGAGAGCTTCAATGAGAGTTGGATGCGGCGAGCATTGGTGCCAACAGTATTACCGCCTGTCGTTGCCAGCACCTGGCCTTCATAGTCGACGCCAGAAGTAGGTGGCAGCGACGAGTTCGGGTTCGCGAGGTTAGGCGTATTGAAAGCATTGATAGCATCCGCACGGAAAGCCAGCCTCGTAGTATGCGTAATCGGCAACCGCAAGGTACGCCCAGCGGAGAGATTGAGCTGGATAAATGCAGGCCCACGCAGCCTATTACGGGATTGGTTACTGAAGACGCCTGCCGCGGTTCCATTCGGCGGAACAACCCAGGCTGCGGTGTTGAACCATTCACTAATCTTGTCAGCGCGATGCCGACCGCTGGACAACGTGCCTTTCCCATACCCAGGCAGCAACTGGGCACGCTGGCGGCTACCTACTTCAGCCGTAAATGCCGCATCAGTCGTTAAGGTAACCGAGAAAGGCTTGCCACTCTGCGCCGTGTACATGCCACTCTGTGTCCAATTGCTCAGTAAAATGCGCAGCGGGCGAGGGCCGTGACTAAACTTGGTTGGCAAAAAGGCCCAGCCTACAGCAGTGGTCAGCTTTACGTCATAATCCGAAGGCCCATGCTCGCTGCTCAAATTGTCTATCTGTGGAACACTGCTTGACGTCGACGTACCAGTACTAAACTCATCCAGCGACTTTGCGTATGCAAAGGTCGCGGTTAGAGAAACAATCTTTGCCCCACGCTCCTGGTAGAGCACCTGCACACCGTTATAGCTGGAGCTGCCAATGCTCTGGTATTCCACCACGCCCTGTCCGCCATAGTTAAAGCCAGGATAGCGGACCCGCGCGGCATACGATGCGGCCGTATTCGCACCTGTTGCCGGACAATAGAGCGATGGATTGATCTGGTAGTACGCTCCAGTGCAATCGTAGATAGCTGGGTTCTTATCCAACGGTAGTGACTGATGACGTCCGAAACGTCCGACGTAGTTCACCTCAAGCGAACCATGGCGCATGATGCTCTGCTGGAAGCCGAAGTTAACGGCTTCTGTATAGCCATCGCGATAGTTTCTATCCGGAAAGAAGATGGAAAATGGAAGATTGAACTGAGGATTGGTCCCGTCGTAGTTCTTGGGAATAGCCGGCAAACCCAGCAGCGGCTGGGATACGCCGCCTGAAGGATAGGCGTAATTTGCAATGTAGTGGAAGGGTTCTCCAACGCCAATTGTGAGCGCATTGGTCGCATCGTAGAAGATGCCAAATCCGCCGCGCACCGACGTTCTGCCATTACCGAAGAGATCATACGCAAAGCCGAAGCGAGGCGCAAAATCCTTATACTCGTTTTTGATTAAGGAGCGCGGAACTCCAGGGTCCCCAACGAATGCGAGATCCGGCACGGCGTTGGGGAAGATGACGGACTGATAGCCGGGGATGAAAGTAGTGTTCTGGTTCTTTGGCTGGTAGTAACGGAATGGAAGCTCGTATCGCAGGCCAATGTTCAATGTCAGGCGAGGTAGAATGCGCCAATCGTCCTGTGCATAAAAATAGAAGTCATGTTGAATGCCGGAGCGGTTAAGTGAATTGGCGAAGTTTTCATTACTGGGCAGACCGAGGATCTCATCGCCCTGCGATACCAGGGAATATGTTCCGCTGAACGAGAACACGGGCGCGCTCTCTGAAACATTCGCATACTGCAGCCGGAGAAAATCGACGCCAAATTGCGCGTTGTGCTTACCTCGTGACCAGGTCAAAGTATCCACAGCTTCTACATCTTCATTCACCGTGGAAGAGACCGCCTGGTTGGCCGTACCCATACCAGGAAAAACCGGCAGTACAGCTATGGAGTTATAGCTGGGAAAAGCCGCACCGAAATCCGACAATGTTGTGTGATCGATGGGTGAGTACTGGTAATCATAGCGCTTGTAGGCAAGACGGAATACGTTGAGCAGGTTGGGGCGAATGACCCAGGTATCACCAATGTCTCCGAAGTACGTTCCACCGTAATCCGCATCCGGTTCATAGCCGGCAACCGACGCATTCGTAGCCGAGACTGCGTTGTGCGCCAGTATATCGTTCGCTGAGGTCTGGTAGTAGCGCGCATCCAGCGTGTGGCCGTAGCCAAGATTGTAATCCAGGCGCAAGAGACCATTCTGGTCATTCTGTGGCAAGGAATAGGCCGTCGGCGTTTTGGTGGTAGGCGTGCCGTTGATGGAGGTCGCAATTGCGAGTGGCAGGTACTTCTGCATAGCTGCGAATACTACGGGATTGATACATATCGACGGAAGTTCATTGCCGACAATCGTCACCGCTGGCGAAGCCTTGCTCAGTGCAGTCTGCAGCAGTTGAACGCAGGGCGAATTCTGACCAGTGGCAAGCGTGTTCCCTGCCTGCACATACGCCGCATTCAAACCGGCAATGGCTACGGTTGAGGTGCTTGCCGTGGTTGCATTGGAGATGGGGTTATGTAGGTAGGTTTGTGGATTGCCGCTGGTATCGCGATAGGTTGGACCGGCGAGATCTGATAAATTGATGCAGTTTCCCGTACCCGCAAAATAGCCGGTGGAGGAACACGGAGTCGGGTTGCCGTTTGCGTCATAACCACGATCTGCCGCAGTAAAGCCGCCGCTGGTGACATTATTGTTCGCCGTCTGTGCGATGCGGAGACCTTGATACGAGCTGAAAAGGAAGAGCTTATCGCGGACGATGGGGCCACCGACAGTAATGCCGTACTGGTTCTGAATGAGCTTGGAGGGATGTTTGAGGAAGTAGTCCTGCGCGTTCAGAGCAGTGTTCTGCAAGTATTCATACAGTACGCCGTGAAACTGGTTGGTCCCGGACTTTGTAATCGCATTGAAAACGCTGCCCACGTTACGGCCATATTGGGCCTTGAAGTTATTGAGCAGTACACTGACTTCCTGTAGAGCATCTGGCGGAGGAAAATTCAGGCCGCTATTGGTATAGAGATTGTTCCACATCGTACCGTCAAGCAAAAATAGATTCTGAGTATTCCGGGCGCCAGAGACGTTGTATGCAGGACCAGAAGTGCCATCGCTGCTTGAAGAATCTCCCGTGAATGTTGTTGGCGCACTGACACCCGATACACCCGGCAGAAGCGCAGCCAGCGATATAACACTATTGCCATCGATCGGCATATTGTGGATAAGATTTTCGTCAATCAGCACACCCACCGTTGCCGATTGCGTATCCACCGTATTGCCACTCGCCTCCACGGTCACCGTGGCTTCATCTGACTTCGGCTTGAGCACGGTATCAAAGCGGATATTCTTGTCAGAGTCCACAATAATGCCAGTCGCCTTGACTGTCGCAAAGCCCGGGGCCGTGATGGTGAGGGTGTATGTCCCCACTGCAACGGAAGAAAACAGGTACTCGCCGCTGCCATTGCTGTTCTTGGTAAGCGTCTGGCCGCGTTCTACCGATGTCAACATCACCGATGCAAACGGAACTACACTGCCGGTACTGTCCGTAATATTGCCCAGCACCTGCCCGGTATTCGCAAGCTGCGCCTGGACTGCGGCAGTGAGCAGCAGCGGAAGAACCGCACAAAGCACGATCAGCGCACGCTGAATACGGCGACGGTGCCGGGGAGCAATCACCGTCCATTCGGAGTTGGTCATCATATCTTCTCTTCCTCGCTCATTGCAAAACTTCGTATGCCTTGTTGCCTATGCTCAACTGCTTGCTCATAACCTTCTGTAGGATCTTAGAAAAACGTCTCGATCTCTTCCAGCGTCTTACCCTTTGTCTCTGGCAGATAGAAAAGTGCAGTCAGAAAATACACAATGGTGCACGTACCCCAGAACCAGAACATCGCGTAGTACCCAAAGCGGCCCACAACCGGTAGAAACAGCCCAGCAATCAGCGTGGAAACACCCTGATTGATCAGCAGCGCAACACCCATTCCGTTGGAGCGGATTCGCGTCGGCATCAGCTCCGATAGTGCGAGCCATACCACCACACCGGGCCCCACTGCGAATGCCGCGATGAATAGCGCAATGCATCCAGCAATCAACCAGCCCGTCGCTTCACTAGGAATCGGACCGTAGTAGGCATGCTCAATCGTCAGCGCATATGATTTCCCGCTATCGGGCTGAATGCTCAATACCGCGTTCCTGTCAGTACTGACGGCGGTGGCAACCTTATCTCCCGTTCCGTAGCTATATAAGACAGTGAGCGCCATTGGCGGGCCGCCCGCAGCCTGCGTACGCAGACTCTGAATTGGCAGCTCCAGCGTGTTCGCACGGACTTGACTCTGCAACTGATTCCGTACGTCCGCACGGTTCGATTCAAATGCGTGGAATAAGAACCCGGTTGTGCTCAACGCGATGATGATGCCGGCAGTCCCCAACGTCAGCAGGAACTTCCTGCCCTTCTTATCCACCAGTGCAACCGCCACGATCGTCATAGCGCAGTTCAGCAGCTTCACCGCGAGATCGCCCTGCGTTGCATGCTGTGCGCTCATCCCAGCCTGCTTCAGAATGATGACCAGATAGCCGAGGATCGAATTGATTCCTGTTGCCTGATTGCAGGCCAGGATGACACATGCAAGCAGAAACGGGATCACATACTTTCGCTGCAGTAGTGAACCGCCGGTCCCGGAAGCCACCTTCTGCCGATTGGTATTCGCATGCTCTTCCATCTCGCGAAACTGTAGCACCGCCTCTTCCTCTGAAGAAGACCTCTGCAACGCGAGCAATGCATCCTTGGTTCGTCCATGGCGGAAGAGCCAGCGCGGCGTCTCACCAAGAAAGAAACAGCCAATGAAAAATATGAGCCCCGGATAAACCACGGAGAGAAACATGCTGCGCCATGCATGATTTGCAGCAGCCATGATCAGTCCGGCATTCCCTGCCGCTGCGTCAATAGCTTTCTCAGCCTGGCCAGTGTAGAACCATCCCACAAATGCTGCGATTGCAATGCCTACGGTCAACATGAACTGGAAGATGGCAGATCCTCTTCCACGGCTAGTGGCGGGGAGGCACTCGGCAAGATACAGCGGCACCACCACGGCAATGAATCCACCGCTCAACCCCTGTAGCAGCCTGCCTGCTAAAAGCGGAACGAACCCCTGTGAAAGCACTATCACGCCAACACTGGCTACAAACAGCAGACCGCTGATGATCATCATGGTCTTGCGTCCCAGCCAATCCGCCAAAAAGCCCGCAACCAGCGAGGAGAACATGCTACCTCCCAAAACTGCGGCAACAATGATAGATGTCTGGCCTTGAGTTAGGTTGATGGTCTTTCCCAGATAGAGCAGCGCTGCTGCAATGATGCCTACGTCAATGCCATAGAGCAGCCCGCCCATCCCCGCAATAAACAGCAGGAAGCGATCGTAAACAACACCCGTGAGTCTGTCGCCAGTTCTTGCACTCATGCCGCGGATTCACTCCCTGCTTGCTTGCGCATCATGCCTGATCAATCTTGTGCAACTGAGGGGAAGATCTTTTGACTAATTCACGCACTCATATTGATGAATGTGGCATAAACATACTTGACGAAAACAAAAAAAGCAATAAAAAACATAAAAGCATACAAAACAGAATCAAGCTGCGTTCCTGATTCTGGTTTAAGTCAGATTCCTTTTACGTTCAACCCCGCGCTACTAGGCCCTTTTGTATACTCAAGGCCCGTTGTATCTCGAATGTAGGTGGCCTCTTGCAGCTCGCTCACAAATACTTTCCACTTCAGGTCATGTCGCTACATCAATTTTCAATTAGTGTTCATATATATCACAAATGAACTTTCTATCGACTTAATAATGGCAAATAAATCATTTTTATGAAATGATTCGACGCAAACAACATCACCTTCCGTGCGGGAAGTGCCGCCGGCTAACTATCTGCCACATAAATCAGGAGTTCCCATATGACATTGTTCCGGAAAATAAGCCTGCTCATTCTGCTCTTTGCGATGGGGATGGTCTTCCCTTGTCCTGCTCAGACATCCCCCAAAAAGTTCACCATCTATGAGTTCATTCCCTACCGTGACCACGTTGCCGGCAGCGAAATTACTCGCGTCCCTTCATTGGATCAATATCTGGAGACTCTCGGCATTCATCGCATCAAAGTCATCTATCTTGATCGCTTCATGACCAACGATCAGCCTGACGAAAAGAAGATCGAGACCATCGCCAAATCCGCAATCGGATCGCCCAACATCCCCGTCTCTTTCGATACGGAGCTCGGAGACCGCTTTCACCCGGAGACTGTGATCCCACGCGTCAGCGACATTCTCAGCATCTATCACCGCTACAACACCGTCACACCGGCCGGCGTATATGCCACGGCCCCCCAGAATACCTACGCCTGGAAACCGGATATCAACCGTTTTGACTCGCTGAATGAAAGCTACCGCACCATTGCCCAGCAGATCGATTTCCTCAGCCCCGTGCTCTACAACTACGAGGGCACCGACATCGAAGCTTGGAAGCGCGCAGCAGTGTACAACATTGATGCTGCGAAGAAATATCAGACCGGCAAGCGGATACTTCCCTACATCAGCGTCATCATCCGGCTGCAGTCCTCTGGCAAAGATGACAACAGCCAGCACGGGGCAATCCGTACGCTGACGGAAGCCGAGATGCTGACACGATTGCAGACCATTTACGAGCTCGGCGCGGATGGCTGCATTGTGTGGGCCAGCAGCGGCGACCGGACGTTGGATGGCAAGGTGCCCGTCTTCGATCGCAATAGCGGTTGGGGCAAAGCACTCGCCGATTTCGCGAAAGCTCATCCGTAGACAGCCATACCGTGCTCAGGCAATTCAGCGTGGATCAAAGCAGCAGCGCTTGGCTTTCTTGCCGCTGCCGCATGAGCACGACTCAATGGGATTGCAGAAGTGTTTATACCTTGCGCAGAGATAGTTCAACCCCGGCTCGCCATCCGGTGTCTTTGGAAAGCGGTCCTTGGGACACTCACCATTGCAGGCGAGACGCACTCCTCAACTCTTGCAGTATTGCGGTAGAGCATCCAGTTTTGCTTTGCCCGAATTCATGCTGTTCCGGTGAATCCACCAATGGTACGTAGCGACGTCTCCATGTGTTGCCCAGCTTGTTTTCCGGATATACAAAATGATCGCGGGAGTAGACATCGCCCTTGTGTTCCATGGCAAGCCCTGACCGCCAACGCGCATGGCAACAGCATCCCGCTTGCAGCTGGCCAACATCCTCAGCTGGGAGCCATTGTCACACTGCTATCTGTAGCAAATGCTGCACCGCAGCTCAGGCGCGAATGACCTGAATCCCCTTGGCGATAAACGCTTCGTACGCTTCGTCGGAGATGCCAGTATCGGTCACCAGAATATTTACGGCTGAAAGCTGGCAGATCAGCGCCGGGCTTACATGGCCGATCTTGCTGGAGTCAGCCACCACAATCACCTGTTTGGACTGCCGGATCATGGCCTGTGAAACGTTGGCCTCCTCCGGCTCCAGCGTCGTGATTCCCCGCTCGATATCCACGCCTGTCACTCCAATAAACACCTTGTCAAGATACACATCTTTCAGCGAGTTAATCGCAGACTGTCCTATCAGAGCGAATGTCCACACCCATGCAATGCTGCCGCCCGTCAGCGTGGTCTTGATAGCCGGCTGATTGCACAGCTCCATGCCCACATTCAGCGCATTGGTCACCACTGAAATGCCTTGGCGATGCCGCAGCGAACGCCCGATCTGCGTGGTGGTAGTGCTGGCATTCAGTCCGATCACTTCCGGCTCCGATATCAGCTGCGCTGCGGCCAGACCGATACGGCGCTTTTCGTCAGCGCCTCGCAACTCACGTGCCTGAAACGAAGTATCGTGGCGAAAGGGCTCGTACAACAGAGGTTCTACCAGGGTGGCGCCGCCATGGGTGCGCCTGATCAGACCACGCTTCTCCAGACGCGCCAGATCGCGGCGCATGCTTGGAGCAGAGATTCCGACCTGTTCCACGAGGTCTTGAACTGAGATATCGCCTGCCCGCAGAATCGCTTTCATGATGCGGTCGCAACGTTCATCGATCTTTCGTGACATGGCTTTTTCTCACTAACCCCAATGGAAAATATAGCAAATTAACCATTTTCACATTGACATATCGCTAATAAGCTCAAAAATGTGTTCAAATATGGCATAAATGAACACTAACGTAGAATCCGCGCCTATAACTGCCTCTTCCAAGATGCAAGACCCGTCGCCCTATCCCCACTGGATGCTCAAGGAGATCCACGAGCAACCCCAGGTTCTACAGGCCACACTTGAACAATATATCGATACCGGCGGCTTTCGTGCCGCTGTCTGTGCTCCGCTGCGCCAATGGCTGCGCGAGGCACATCGTGAGGTCGTCATTGCAGCCAGCGGCTCCAGCCGGCATGCAGGCATGGCTGGCGAGATCATGATCGAAGACCGCACCAGCATTGCAGTGGATGTCGAGTACGCGAGCGAATACTGCTATCGCCGCGAATCGGCCACCAAGCAGGCCGCCGTCCTTGTAATCTCACAATCCGGCGAAACCGCAGACACTCTGGCCGCCTTGCGCAAGGCTCACCGCGCAGGCCACCAGACGCTGGCCATCACCAATGTGCACAACTCCACCATGGCACGCGAGGCCACCGTATCCTTTCCCACCGCCGCCGGACGTGAACGCGCCATTCCCGCCACCAAGAGTTTCACCGCGCAGCTTATGAATCTGTATCTGCTCTCGCTGCTCGCAGCAGAGGCTGCACGCACATTGAGTTCTGCGGAGCTCAAAACATTACTCTCAGATCTCGCCGGATTGCCTGCACTGGTAAGCGCACAACTGCAGGGCTGGGAAAGCACCGTGCGCAGCATTGCGGCGCAGATCCATGACGTAAAAAATCTGCTCTTCCTGGGTCGCGGCATTCATTACCCCATCGCCCGCGAAGGCGCGCTCAAATTAAAGGAGTCCGCCTATCTGCATGCCGAAGGCTACCCCAGTGGGGAGCTGAAGCACGGGCCCAACGCCCTGGTAAGTCCGAATACGCCGCTGGTCATGTTGGCAACGGTAGACCATGCTGATGCCGAATCCGCGCAACGTTATCAGAAGACGCTACAGCTCATGCGCGACATGCGCCAGCAGGGCGCACTGATCGTTACCGTCGCGAATACCGGCGATACAGAAGTCTCCGCCATTGCCAACCACACAATCTTTGTCACTCCGGCCAGCGAGGCTCTGCTCTCCATCTGCGAAGTCATTCCGCTGCAGATCCTCTCATACTGCATGGCCATCCAGAACGGCATCGATGTAGACCATCCACGCAACCTGACCAAGGCTGTGCTCACGGAGTAGCAGAATGAGCTTCTATCTTGCAGTAGATGCCGGCGGCACCAAGGCAGACTTCGTTCTCGCCGATACCACGCGCGAACTAGCCCGCGCCCGCTCCGGCACCATCAAGCGCATGCGCACCGATGAAGCAACTGTGCGCAACAATCTGGAGTCTGCGCTCAGCGAATTAACCGCCCGGACAGGCATCGCGATGGACGCCATCACCCGTACCTGCATCGGCACCGCCGGCGAAACAGTGCCTCTGGTCACGGATTGGCTGCGCGACGCATTCAGCTCCCGGGTTGGCGGTGACTTGCTTCTGCTAGGAGATGCAGAGATCGCGCTCGATGCCGCCTCTCCCGGTGCGGCAGGCGTACTCGTGCTGGCAGGAACCGGCTCCAACGTGGCAGGCCGCAGCAGCACTGGCCAGATCATCTCCGCCGGCGGATATGGCCCCGTGCTCGCGGAGCAAGGCTCCGGCTATAGGATCGGATATGAGGCACTGCGAGCGCTCTTCCTCGCGCGCGATGAAGGCCGCACCACATCGCTGCAGCCCGCGATACTCCAATTCTGGCAGCTCAACTCCATCGATCAACTAGTGGCACATGCCAATAGCCTGCCCGCACCCGACTTCTCCCAGCTCGCCGGTCTGGTGTTGCAGTGCGCCAATCAGGGTGACGAAATTGCCGCTGCCGTTCTGCGCAGACAGGGCATGGAACTTGGATTCCTTGTGCGCCTTATCATTCGCCGCCTGAAGACGCTGAATCCACCGGAGTGGATACCCTCCATCGCATTTGCCGGCAGCATCATGGAGCGCGTTGCCCCCGTTCGCAATGCGCTCATCGAAGCAGTCCAGTATGAATTTCCTGAAGCACAAGCATTAAGCGGCGTAGTGGACCCAGTTTGCGGTGCACTCTGGCGCGCACGAAACAGCAGTACAAATTGAGCAGGAGGCATCACTTGAAACAAGCATCTGGAATCAGGAATCACGCGAGCCGGTCTCTGCGAATCGCAATTGCTCTGCTGGCCTCTGCGCTTTGCGCCCCAAATGCAGCACGCGCACAGTCCCCTTCCGTCATTCCCCTTCCGCTCTCTGCCACACCGGCTGCCGGCACACTGCAGGTCAAGGATGGCGCCGCCATTGTCTATCCTGAAGGCGATACTGCCGCGCGCTTCGCCGCCGAACATCTGGTAGATCTGTTGCAACACACTCGCGGCCTGCATCTGGTCACAAAGCCCGTCCGCGCCGGAGCACCATCGCATGCGCTGATCACCATCACGCGCGCTGCGTCCGCCGCACCGAAAGAATCCTACGATCTCGCGGTCACCACTGCCTCGATCACCATCTCTGCCGCAGATGACGCCGGCATCTACTACGGCACTATCTCCCTATGGCAGTTGCTGACCGCGACAGATGCTCGCGGTCCCGCCGAACTGCAATGCGTCAGCATTCACGATGCACCGCAGATGCAGTGGCGCGGCATCATGCTGGATTCAGCTCGGCACATGCAATCCATTCAATTTATTCAGCAACTCATTGACTGGATGTCACTGGAGAAGCTGAACGTCCTGCACTGGCACCTAACGGATGATCAGGGATGGCGGCTTGAGATCAAACAGTATCCCAGGCTAACCTCGGTCGGTGCATGGCGTGAGCTTACATCCACCTCTCCCACAATGGACGAAGCGACACGCAAGTCGCACCACTACGGCGGCTACTATTCGCAGGATGAAGTGCGCAAGTTGGTCGCCTATGCGGCACAGCGTAACGTCATGATCGTGCCAGAGATCGAGATGCCCGGGCATGCCTCTGCGCCTCTGGCCGCTTACCCGGAGTTCGGCTCGTCTGACGCGCACCTGAAAGCGTCCGTCAGCGAATACGGCATCTTTCCCACGCTCTACAACGTGAACGACGCCACCTTCACCTTCATCGAAAATATTCTGACCGAAGTGATGCAACTCTTCCCCAGCCCTTACATTCACGTGGGCGGCGATGAAGCCATCAAGGACCAGTGGAAAGCATCGCCGCAGATTCAAGCGCAGATGAAACAGCTCGGCATCCACAATGAAGATGAACTGCAGAGCTACTTCATCAAGCGGATTGATACCTTCCTCACCGCGCATCACCGCCGCACGCTCGGCTGGGACGAGATACTCCAGGGCGGCCTAGCGCAGAATGCCGCGGTCATGTCGTGGCACGGTGTGCAGGGTGGCATCGACGCGGCCAGGCAGGGACATGATGCGGTGCTGACTCCGACGCGTCCCTTGTACTTCAACTACCGCCAGAGCGATGCGGCTGACGAAGCCCCGGGCCGCTGGGCGATTAATACGCTCTCTAACGTGTACGCCTTCAATCCCACGCCGGACGCGCTCACCGTAGACGAGCGCAAACATATTCTTGGCGTACAGGCGAACCTTTGGACCGAATACATCATCACCGCAGACCGCGCGCAATGGATGCTCTTTCCCCGTGCCGCCGCCCTGGCAGAGATCGCCTGGTCCACTCCCGCGCGCCGTAGCTGGAATGATTTCCAAACGCGCCTCCCGGCCGAGATGCATCGCTATCGCGCGCTCGGAATCAACTTCGATCCCGCTGCATTCCGTGTGCGCAGCGCAGAGAAATTGGAACCGGACCACACCCACGTCACAGTTCACCTCAGCAACCAGACCAGTTTCGGAACGCTGCGCTATACCACCAATGGCTCGCCCGTCACTGCCTCCTCTGCGCAGTATGATGGTCCGCTCACCCTCTCCCTCCCCACACATTTGCGCGCTGCGGCATTTCTGCAGACCCCCATTCCCGGCAGCGAACTAGATCGCCCGCTGAATGCTCTCTCCGTCAGCCGCCGCTACAGCCAGGAGATGAACCTCTGCGTCAATGAAGCTTTCATCGCGATGGAACCCGACCCCATACAACCAGGCCGCCCTGTCGTGATGACGAACTACAAAAATCCTTGCTGGATTTACAAGGCCGCGGATCTGACCGGTGTGAAGGCCATCTCCGCTGGAGTCGTCAGCCTGGCCTACGTCTTCCGCGACAGGAACACCGCACCCCCACCACTCGGGAAATCGCACACCGCGCACGGTGAGATTGAAGTTCACATGGATACCTGCACCGGTAAGCTGGTGGCAACACTGCCGCTCCCCACGGCAAACCACGCCGGCGTAACATCGCTGCAAACGCCACTGCAGAATTTGCAGGGAATCCACGACCTTTGCTTGAAAGTTGTACGCCCCACCGTCAATCCCTTGTGGGTAATCGACTGGGCACAGTTAGACCCGGCCACGGAGAGCCGATAGCTACTATGTCATATTCCTTTTTTGCCCGCGAACTGCACACAGCAACCGAAGTAATCCCATATCCTGTCATCGCCATCGACGACGATGGCATGATCGCGACGATCACCAGCGACCCTGCGGCCTGCCGCAACGAAGACAGTGTTCTCACCGCAACGTTCTTTGACATCCACACCCACGGCGCAAATGGCTATGACCTCATGCGCGCGGCGCCCAGTGAGCTTGCACTCATCCAGAAGTTTCTCGCAGAACACGGTGTTGGTCACTACCTGCCAACCACCGTCACCGCCCCAATCGATGTCACCCTGCACGCGCTGGAATCGCTCGCTGTCGCCATCGAACGCCCAGCGCAAAGTCGCCAGGCCACACCTGTGGGCATTCATCTCGAAGGCCCATTTCTCTCACATGCAAAGCGTGGCGTGCATACCGCCAGCGAACTGCAACCCGCCAGCATCGAGCTGTTCGAGCGCTTCCAGGAAGCCGCGCGCGGCCACATTCGCCTCATCACCATCGCGCCTGAGATTCCCGGTGCACTGGAACTCATCGCATACTGCAGCAGCAGCGGAGTGCGCATGAGCCTTGGCCACACCAATGCAACCACCGTCGAAGCGCAAGCTGGCGTGGATGCTGGTGCGCGCTCTGCACCCATACCTTCAACGCCATGCGTAGCTTCGATCATCGCGAACCCGGGATCCTTGGCGCGGCGCTCACGCACGACAATCTCTATGCAGAACTGATCTGCGATGGCATTCACGTTGCGCCGGAGGCAGTACAGATATTCAGCCGCGCAAAGGGTCTGGACCGCGCTATCCTGGTAACAGACAGCATCTCCGCAACCGGCATGGGCAACGGCACCTACATGCTGGGAGACTTGCAAGTCACCGTCGATGGCCCGCGCTGCCTGCTTGCCGGTACAAACACTCTCGCCGGCAGCGTTCTCACGCTTGAGCAGGCCGTGCAGAACTATGCACACTACACCAACATCCCGTGGCAGCAGACAATCAGGCTCGCCTCACGCAATCCCGCGCAGATGCTCGGCCTCTCCTCCACAATCGGCAGACTTGCACCGGGAAGCGCAGCCAGTTTCAATCGCTACAACCGTCATGGAAAAAGAATCGCCACCTACCTGCGCGGCGAAGAGCTCGCTCTGACAAAAGCATAGCGAGGTAACCGCACAATTGCACACATGCCGGAGACGGCTCGGCACCCGCACAGCGTGTATCTGCCAGACGAGTGCATGGAATCTGCCGGGAAGCAAAGGATGCCACTCTGCACTGGGCATACCGGAAGACGCGAAGCGGCTGTAGCGGGAGGATACTTCCGCCCGCACATCTAGAGCTTTTAAAATTGTAAAAAAATAACGAGGAATGGCTGGTACCGCCATGAATGATTCCCTGGAAGCTTTCCCAGCCAATACGTGTCGTCCACTGCTCTGAAGCGCACTTCTTGCCCGTCTTAAACTCAAGCTGCAGGCCTGCCGGATTCTCGTGACCGCAAACAAAACAAGCAGTATTCAGCGGTGCGATTTCGCGCATACTTTTTACGGCTACCTACCGGTTGACCAGTGTCAGAGCACAATGAGCTTCGATCTTCTCTCCGGCCTCACGTGGCCAGTAAATCGACAGCAATGCCCCTCCTTCTGGACGGTTCGAAGCCGTCACACTTCCTCCATGAGCGCGCACTACGGCTTCAACAAATGCAAGCCCAAGGCCATGACCTTTGGAATCTCTTCCTTTCACCCTCTGCTCGAACATATGAAGGCCAATCTCCGAAGCAAATCCCGGACCATCATCCTCCACAATCAGCATCGCAACGTCCTCGCTTGCACCAAGTTTTATGAAAACGGTGCATGACGCGGGCAAGTGGCTAAGTTCGTTATCGAGAAGGTTTGCGATCACTCGATGCAGAAGAGCGGCGTCTGCCAGCACAGTGACAGGCCCAGCGCTGCGCAAGCCCTTTCTCTGACATGCAAGGCTCGTACAGATCAATCATGACTCGAATCAGCCCATCAAGGTCGACTTCTGTAAGTGAGAGCCTAAGGGCGCCAGCCTTCGCCTCAGCAACATCAAGCGAAGTATTTAGGAATTCCGTTAATCGATCCAGTTCATCAATGGCCGAGACGATTGGCCCACTTTGCTCGACCTTTAAATCGCCCGATAGAACGATCTCCAGCCTTCCCCGAATTGCGGTCAATGGGCTACGAAGATCGTGAGCAAGGGACTCCGTGATGGTGTGCAGTTGATGCATCGAACTTTCTATCCGGTCCAGCATGCGGTTGAGCGTTACCGCCAGGTGCCCTACTTCGTCGTTCCGCTTGGTGGTCGGAACTCTGCTGCTCAAATCAGATTGCCCAATCCGAGATGCTGCCTCGGTTATATCGAGAACATGGCCCAGCATACGTCTGGTCACGAAGAATACAATGACGGAACCGAGCAGCACGATGAGCAGCCAGAGACACAAAAAGCGGTAGCGGAGGTTCCTCAGCACACGCAATTCATCTCGTTCCGAAAGCCCGAGATAGATGTGGCTTCCATCATCGAGCCGTACTGATGCAACTCGAAAGGGATGATTGAAACCTTTGACATTCAAGTCGTAGGGAACGTCGGAAATGAACTTGCGCGCGCGAATCGCGGCCAAGTTTGGCATCCCGTCACCGGCACCTACCCAAAGTTTCAGAGTCCCGTCGTCCCCAGCCTGAAGAAAGAAGACGGAGTCGTTCTCGTTGCTGTTGGAGCGGAGTTTGTCGGGCACCTCTCTGCTTGCAAGTTCTGCCACTTCTCCCACGACCCTGCCGTAGAGGCGGTCTTTCGGTGTTCGACCGGCAACATCACCCAGGACCGCAACCTCTCCAGAGAGCCAAGCGTCACTCCGCCGCTGAATGTCGTTCGCGACGAAGCGATGAAGCATCGCAAAAACCAACATGGTTCCAATAGCAAATGCCAGGGTTGCCCACAGAGAAATACGCCATGCGGCGCTATGCATGACTGGATTAGTGGTCTTTGAGTACATAGCCAATACCTCGTAAAGTCCTAATCAGCGGCTCGCGGCCTTCTGTATCCACTTTGCCGAGCAGGCGGTAGATATGCACATCCACAACATTGGTGTTAGGTTGTATTCGCATCCCCCATACTTCGGAGAGAAGCATCGATCGAGTCAACACGCCCAGCGTGTCGACATAGATACGTCAGCAACACGAATTCCTGCGGGCTCAGGTTTAAGATCTCTTCACCGCGAGAAGCTTTACGGGTTATGAAATCCAGCTCCAGGTCTAGTACGCGAAGGCGAGTCGCTTCCTCAGTCGTAGCAAGGTTACGCCGCAAGAGGTTACGCAATCTTGCCAGCAATTCTGCGAGCGCGAAGGGTTTCGTCAGGTAATCGTCACCCCCTTGTTCCAGACCTTTGACCCTATCATCGACCGATCTTCTGGCTGAAAGTATCAATACAGGACTGCTAATGCCAGAGCGTCGAAGATGAAGAATCAGGTCAATCCCATCTTGATCTGGAAGTCCAAGGTCAACGATCAGAACATCATATTTCTTTCCAGACACGAGTTGGATGGCGGTTCGCCCATCCCTGGCAGCATCCACCTCGTAACCTGCATTGGTCAGAGGTTGCTTCAGAAAACTCTGAATCTCGGGTTCATCCTCAACCAGCAGAAGTCGCATGAATTATGGTAAGCCAATTTGATTCACGATTCGCATGCTTCAGGAAACTGCAAGATGACGATTCGGTCATTTTCGTCCACTCAGCGATGGATGAATCGGAAAAGACCAGTTAAAGAAGAGGATAGACGGAATAACGCTCCTGCCGCAAAGATGAGCAAAGTGGTCGATTTCCGGTCGAAGTATCGACCTCTCAAATGTTCGGCACTGTCAGAGCGCCGAATGCTGGGTTCCGAAGAACACTCTTGGCCGTGCAGCTTGTCTTGCTATTCCGCAACTTAGCATATGGACAGACTAAATTCAGAGAGCATTCTGGTGATTGCGCCCTCCATGAACAAATCGTCATCCTATTCCCTGCCTGTAAAGTGCTATCAAAAGAATGCAGGTCTCGTCTCAAAGAGTAGTCGTTGTATGTTGTATTGAGAATACAGGGCCTATTCTTTCAAGTAGCCAACTGTCGCCAGATCGTCGTCTCTTCGTGGTCCAGCTTCCCCAAGACACTCACGCGACTTCTAACCCCATAACCCAGGCTGAGGGCCTATTGCGCATGACCACGGCTTACCTGAACCGCATCGCCACTGCCGTACCAGAATACGATGTGCATGACGCCTTCGTCGTCTTCGCAGAGAAGATGCTTGGCGACCCGCGGCTGCGTACGATCTTCCGCCGCATGGCGAGCCGCGCCGACATCACGCATCGCTATTCATTCCTCGATCCGCAGAAAGGTTCCGGTCAATTCGCGTCGCAGGACGCGAATGAGTTTTATCGCCTTGGTAACTTTCCCGGCACAGCGCGGCGTATGGAGCTATTTGAGCAGAGCGCCCCGGTGCTGATGCGGAAGGCCGTGGACCGGCTTGCTCTCAATGAGAAAGAACGCTCCGGTATTACGCATGTGCTGGTGACCTGCTGCACAGGACTCTATGCGCCGGGGCTGGACTTTGAGATCGTCGACCACCTCGGGCTTTCCACGGGCGTGGAGCGCACGATGGTTGGATTCATGGGATGCTATGCCGCGATCAACGCGCTGAAGCTGGCGCGGCACATTGTTCGTTCAGATCCGAAGGCAGGTGTTCTGATGGTCAATCTGGAGCTGTGCACCCTGCACTTGCAGGAGACGCAGGAGTTGGAGCAGGTGCTCTCCTTCCTGGTCTTTGCCGATGGCGCGGCGGCGAACCTGATTACTACTCACGAGCAGGGTTTCGCGCTGGACAGCTTCAAGGCGGTGATGGTGCCCGAGACAAGGGGGCTGATTACGTGGAAGATCCGTGGACTGGGATTCGACACGCTGCTCTCCGGACAGGTACCAGGAGAGCTTGGCCGCGCTCTGCATGAGGGCGACCTTATGATGGAGCGCGGCGACATCGACCTCTGGGCGGTGCATCCCGGCGGACGATCGATTCTGGATGCGGTGGAGAAGGGATTGGAACTGCCGCCGGATGCGTTGACGGCGTCGCGCGAGGTGTTGTCGTGCTTCGGCAACATGTCGTCGGCGACAGTGATGTTTGTGTTGCAGCTGATGATGCAACAGGCGCGGCCGGGGCAGCGTGGGTGTGCGATGTCGTTTGGCCCAGGGCTGACAGCGGAGACGATGCGCTTCCATGTGGTCTAGTGCAGAGATCGACTTCAGCCGGCGCGTTCCTCCGCGCGAACTACCGGAGTTGATGGATAGTGCCTGTAGTTATGAGGAGTTCCGTGGCTGCCTGCACAGTCTGGAGCAAGTCAACCGCTGGTTGCTGGGCTATCGGCCGACACTGACTTGGCTGGAGCGTCTACCGCGTGAGCTGCGTGAACCAGTGCACATCGTCGATGTGGGAAATGGCGGCGGCGATCTACTGCGGCAGATCGCAAGCTGGGCCCAACGACGAAGAATTGCTGTCCACCTAACAGGAATCGATCTAAACCCTTACGCAGCGCGAGCGGCAGCGGAGTCCACGCGGAAGGAACTCGGAATCACATGGGTGACCGGCGATGCTTTGGCGTACGAGCCGGAGAAGCCGGTGGATATTGTTGTGAGTTCGCTGACGGCCCATCATATGGAGGACGAGGAGATCATCGCGCTGCTGCGATGGATGGAAGCTACTGCCCAGGCAGGTTGGTTTATCAATGATTTGGAGCGGTCGGAGTGGAGTTGCCGAATGTTTGGATGGGTGGCGAAAGTGGCGGGATGGCACCGGTTTGTGCGGCATGATGGGCCAGTATCCTTCCAGCGAGCCTTCTGGGAGGAAGATTGGGTACGGCTTCTGGCCGCGGCTGAAATTCCGCAGGAGGCTGTGATAGTGGAGCGATGGCGGCCGGGACGGTTGTGCGTGGGGAGGTGGAAGTGAGGTCGATTATTCTGAATCGTCTGATTAGGCAAAGCGATATAACGCTTATCGCCTTTGTTGAGCACCACATCGCGTCTAACCATCTGAGAAGCGAATGATGCCAGTTTCCACTCTGCCAGCGCCGAGTTCTGCCCGTTCCAGATTCAAGGCTATTCTCTGGGGCTCTCTTGGTCTCACCGTACTCTTCGTCTTCATTACCTCAGAGCTGCTCCTCGTCACTGACTATCCGATGTACCATGCCTACCGGCTGCAAGTCATCGCTGACCGCCATCTCCTAATTCCGCATACGCTCGCCGGAATCTTCGCTCTTCTGATCGGCCCCATCAATTTTTCTTCACGTATCCGGCAGCGTCACCTCCAGCTCCATCGCATCCTCGGCCGCATTTATGTGATCTCTGTGTTTATTGGCTCCTTCACGGGAATCGCTCTTGCAGCAGGCCGCCCGGGTCTTCCCGGAACCACCATGCAGGCCGCCGCCTGGATGGTTTGCACCACCGCCGCCTTTATCACCGCGCGCAACCGCCAAATTAAGCAGCATCGCCAATGGATGGCCCGCTCCTATGCCGTCACCTTCACCTTCGTCTCCAGCCGCGTGCTCAACCTCTGGCCGCGTTACTGGAGCCACCTGGGCGACTCTTTATCCGCTGTCGGAGTGATTGCGTTCACACTTGCTTCCCTGCTGATCGTGGACCTCGGCCTCAACTGGCATGAGCTCACGACCCGGCGTGAAGAATCATCGCTCAGGCGGCCATGAGATTATCAGGACCCTTGTTATAAGCGTGGGCGATTCACACATCGTCCACGCAATGTGGGTTTGCAAAAAATATTCTATTTCCCGAAACTGTTTCCCTCCAGCTCCGAGCTGACCACAGGCCCGGAACCACCTAGCTGTCCAACTATCCTCACCACTGCAGGATTCTCACCCTCAAGCACCCACACCATCACATCTTTCGGCTGAAGGCCAACCAGCGGCGCAATCATACTCACGATGCCGCCCAACTCCGGATGGACGCGAAACACCGTTGCTTTGAGGGTGTGGCCCGCCGTTTGAAATGGCTGTTCGCCCTCCGGTGAGATCAGGAGTCGAATCAATCGGCCGCCGCCGACTGGTGCGAGTATCCCCACCCGAAACGGCGTCGTATTGTGCGGCACATTCAGCAGTAGCGTTCCAACGAAACCATTCGCAAGGTCATCCGGCAGGGCTATATGCTCGCTCTCGACATGTATCTTGCCATTCTTGTCCACTGTGCGGCTGGTCGCCATGCCGGTGGGAGCTTCCACCATAAAGTCGACAGGCTTCGCAAAGAACTGCCCTTTCTGTATGTGATGATTGCTTACAAACCGAAACGTGCCCTGCTGTTTGTATGTCGTCGTCTCGTCGTCAATCGACCCATCTATAAAGTGATAGGTCAGGCGCATCGTCACTTCATCGCCCTGCAAGACTTGCGAAAACTCAACCTGGGCGATGATTTTCCCAGCCTCGGAACGCGCCACCATAAACCCATGCTTTGGCAGTTGGATATGCTTCACTGCAATCCGTTCTGCCGGCGCTACGGGGCCCAACATTACCCAAAGAGCAGCTATCAGAAAATAGTTTCGCCTCATCAAATACCTCGTTCTAACACCTTAGACGCCTTCCGTCCCTCGCTTTATCGGCTCCAAAATGACGATTTGGACAGATTGACGCGCCAAACTGTTTTCTGGCCGTCTACTTAAAAGACGGAGTTTGTTACAACTTGATTGAATATCCAGTAAATCAGGAGGGAATGCTTTGCAAGATGAGGTACTGATCCTTGGTGGTGGAGTGGCAGGCTGTGCTGCTTCAATCGCGCTCGCTCGAAAGGGACGAAGCGTCACGCTAATCGAACGCGAGCCCACACCGCGCCATAAGGTCTGCGGAGAATTCTTAAGCGGTGAGGCCCTTGAAGACCTGGACGCACTTGGTATCAATGTGGCCTCTCTTGGCGCGATGCCACTCCATTACGTTCGCCTTGCTGCAGCCAGACGCGCCGCGGAGGCTCCGCTGCCTTTTCCCGCTGCCTCGCTCACGCGTAAGGCGCTCGATACAGCGCTCATTGCTGAGGCCGTCGCGGCTGGAGTCCACGTCAAGTGCGGTCGCAGTGTGCAATGGCTCGGCCGTACAACCGCCAACGTCTGGCAGGCTACTCTCGACGACGGCACCATATACGAAGCTCCAACCGCCTTTCTCGCCACGGGTAAGCACGATCTGCGCGGCCACAGTCGCCCAAGAGATCCTCACCAATGGGTCGCCTTCAAGATGTATTACAGACTGTCTGCAGCCCAGACCGCTGACTTGGCGGACGCCTCCGAGTTGACGCTCTATTCCGGAGGTTACGGTGGCATCCAACCGGTGGAAGACGGCATTACGAATTTCTGCTGTGTGGTGCAACGGCGTTATTTTGCACGCGCAGGTCTTCGCTGGAATGGCCTCCTTGCGAAGATGCAGCAGGACTGTCCGCACCTCGCGATGCGGCTTGACGGTGCGGAACCGTTGCTCGATAAACCCATCACCATCACTCATATCCCATACGGTTACATCCGTCGCGCAACCGAGGATGGGCTCTACTGTATCGGCGACCAGGCAGCCGTAATCCCCTCGTTCACCGGCGATGGCATATCCATCGCCCTGCATACTGCCCTCCGTGCCGCCGCTGCCTATCTTGCCGAGGAACCGGCGCCGGTCTTTCAGCCAAAACTGCACTCTGCAATGCTGCCCCAGATGCGTCTTGCCAGGATCGCCGCCGACGGCTTAAACAATGCACTCGCGCGTGCTGTACTGCCGTTCTGCCTAAGGGTCTGGCCCGGCGCGATGCGTGTAACAGCCAGGCTCACACGTGTCACCCAGCCCGCAGCAGTTGCTTCACAAGCGTTCGCCAGCTGAAGTCGAGTCGCACCAAAACAACTCTCGGCAGTTCAATCTTTCAGGGAGATGATGCAATGAAATCCTTGGCAGTCGTAGCCCTCGCGCTCATATTAGTTCCAGCCGCACTCGCCCAGCATCAGACCTTTGCAGTCAACCCTGATGCCAGCGACGTCAAGATTACACTCAACACAACGCACGAGGTAGTCAACGGCACTTTCCACATCAAATTTGGATCGATTGAATTTGACCGCCGCTCTACTAAGATGTCGGGTTCGGTGGTTGTACTGGCTGGCAGCGGAAAGACTGGTAATAGCAGTCGCGACAAGAAGATGAATAATGACATTCTCAAGGTGGATCAGTTCACCACTGTTTCATTCGCGCCTAAAGCGTACAACGGAACGATTGCGGCATCAGGCGACTCGACTATTCAGGTGAGCGGAGTGTTCACGCTGCTCGGCGCTGCTCACGACCTTACGATTCCTATACAGATACACGTAGATAGCTCGAAGGCAACGGCGAAGGCACAATTCGTGGTTCCCTATGTGCGGTGGGGTCTCAAGAACCCGAGCTTCATGTTCTGGAAAGCTGAGAATAACGTTGAGATTGATCTTGATCTTGTTGGCCAGGTTTCCAACTAACTGATCATTCTGTATTTCACCAACCGCGGCAGTATCGTAATTTCGACCAAGCTAGCCGCAGCTGCACGGAATGGCCCAATGCTATCGGGTTGTCACGTAAAGAGATTATTGGCTTGCCCTCAGAAGATGTTACTCATAAGCATATGGTTTGGACTACCCGTATTGAAAGGCATCAGCCCTTTGTTTATTGGCGTCCCCAAGCATTCAGGAATTGAACCAATTAGCTGAAAATGTCTCTCTCGCCGAAGCTCTAAGTTTCGAGATTGCCGAAATCTCGACCCTTTGCGCCAGCATGAGTGAGGAGCCTGCCGGTCAATGGAGATGGCAGGCCATCCATGGGATCACCCAGCATCCCCGACGCGGCCACACCCCCATCCTCGCCAAACCTATTGGTACTTCCTTGATCTGCAAGAACTGCTGCATTACTTCCCGCCGGTCGATTTCGACGCGCTTGCGGTTCGCATTGTGGCTGACCTGTACTATAGAAAGTGCTGGCGTTCCAACACGCGGGCAGGAGAGTGTCAAATGGCATCAGGAACAGTGAAATGGTTCAACGACGCAAAGGGCTTTGGCTTTATCACACCGGACGACGGCAGCGCAGACCTTTTTGCCCATTACTCTGCAATCGCGTCAGACGGCTTCAAGTCGCTTCAGGAAGGCCAGAAAGTGACCTTCGAAGCGACCAAGGGGCCAAAGGGTATGCAGGCTTCGAATATCCAGGTCGCATAAGATTTGTACCAATGGGGTGGCTGTAACTCTGTGCTCGCCGGGTTACAGCCCTTTCCATTCGACGATTGTGATACACCGTAAACCAGGCGCGGCTCCAAAGCGCAAGCACAATCGCGCATTCCCGCTACAGTGGTTTGTGCGGTGTGACCACTGCGGCGCCGCACTTACGGGCGGCTTTTGTAAAGGGCGGTCGAAGCGATATCGGTACTACTAGTGCAGGAACCGCAAGTGCCATGCCGTGAACTTGAAGAGCGAACAGTTGGAGGCGGGATTTCTTGAACCTGCTTCACCGTCTGCACCCGAGTGCGGACGATGTGTCGATTTTCCCGAAGGTGGCAGCAAAGGTACGGGCCGCCCAGCAAGGCGATGCAGAGAAGCACGTCAAACGGTTGAAGGCTCGCCTTGAAGAACAGAAGGGCCGCAAGCGCAGGCTGCTCAACTCGATGTTGGATGGGACCGTGACCAGTGCGGACTATACCGAAGCCAACGAGGATTTCGAGAGGGCGATTGCTGGTAGCGAAAAAGAGCTGCTTACGATTACGCCCCAGCAGGAAATTCAGGACGCATTCATCCGGTTCGCTAAGATTCACTTGAGGGATGTGGCCGGAGCCTGGCAGCTTGCGACACCGGAGCAACGGGGTCGGGTTCAAAATTTGCTGTTTGACAGGGGTTTACCTTACTCATCAGACTACGGAATTTTGAACCGCTCTAAGTCTTGTTTATTCAGCAGCTTGGAGGTAGTTAATTGTTCAGAAATATTATTGGCGTCCCCGACGGGATTCGAACCCGTGTTACCGCCGTGAAAGGACCCTTGAGCCGTGTAACTCTAAGATTTCTTAGGGCACGGATGGCGCTCAAGGAGCCTCTCCGGGACGGCTGGAGCGGGTTTGTGGAACATTATTGGAACATTTTTATGTAGCACACACTTTCTAATCTTGTGCTACATTGAGATACGAGGTATGACCATGCCCAAGACAGCCGCAGTACGCACGCCACGAGTGCCCGCAAAGCGCACCGGCAAACCGGTACTGCCCTTCCAAAATTCTCTGGGAGAGGTTCTGGCCGTTGCCGAGCAGCGTGGTCTCCTCTCCGGTGCCAGAACCCATGTTATCCGTGGCCGGATGCCGGTCAGCCTGGTCGAACAGGCCAAGATGAGATCGGGCATCTCCTCGGACTCGAAGCTTCTGGAAGCAGCGCTGGCGAATCTCGCCGTAGCCGATGACTATGCGCAATGGCTCCTAGCGCAACGTGGAACCATCCACCCCGAGCTAAACCTTGAGTTCTAAATCCGATATGCAGCGCTCACTGCGGCGGTTCAAGCCCGCCGAACGCCGGAAGGCTCTCCAGTACCGTGAGCGGTCACAGCTTCCCTTTCTCGCCGCGGCAGACTCGGTTCCGAAGCTTCTCCTGCTGGACACGACGGTGTATATCGACGAGTTGCAGGGAAAGCTTCCGGCAGACGTCGAACTGGCCCTCCGCTCCACGACCTTGTGGCACTCTACGGTCACGGAAGCTGAGTTGGCCGCCCTTGCCGGTCTTCTCCATCCCAGCCACCCCGAGACGGAGCGGGCCATCGCCCAGGTCTTCGCCTCAATTGAACGCCGTCCTGAGCATCGCATCCTGAATCCAGATCGCGAGGTCTGGCGGGAGGCCGGCATCCTGGCGGGACTGCTGGCCCGGCTACAGCAGTACGGCAAAGCCGAGCAAAGGAAGGCACTGAACGATGCCCTCATCTTCCTGTCCGCAGCCAAGGCCGGACTGGCCGTCCTGACGCGCAATATCTCGGACTTCGATCTGTTGATGCAGCTCGTGCCAGGCGGCAAAGCGGTCTTCTATGATCGGGCCGTATGACCATCCGGTATCCCGTCTGTGCCTTCCATTTCCGTACCGTGGTACGCTTGTAAACCTATGGCTTCTTGTGCAGCAATGAGTCAACCGGAAGTGGAGCGGGTTCAGACCGGCATCCGCATGGAACGCCGCCTGCTGAAGGTGCTTAAAGCCACGGCGGAGTTGAAGGATATGTCCGTAGGTGATCTGCTGGAAGGCATTGTGCTGCATGCGTTCGAGGGGAAATTGCCTTTTTCACCGGAAACCCTGCAGCAGATCCGTGAATTCAAAGCCATCTATGGGATGTTATTACGGGCCTCCGACAGCCTTTCACTGAAAAAGAGCAAGAAATAACCTAAACGATCTGATTGATCCAGCGGAAGCTTGCCACCCCAATAAGGTATAGCCGATCTGCGAGTCCAGCCACATCGAAGCGAAAGGCCACCTACATAGCCATTAGCCCATAGATTGCTTATTTAAATTCTCCCACGTCTCAATGTAGTCAAAATCTACAGCCTTGGCGGTGAGTCCATAGATTGCCCTGAATTTGCTAATGGCTTTCAACTCATCTTCTGAAAATGCTGCGGTTCCCTCCAATGCACGAAGGACTATTCTTTCAAGGAGTTCGCTGACTGAAACATCTTCAAGCGCTGCAGTCGCCTTGAGAATTTTCAAAATCCGACTATCGAGAGTCAACCCTCGTCGCATCTTCGCTGCCTCCAAAGCAGTAACGCCCCGTCTTGAAAAGTGATACACCTTGGTTCCTGTCGAGATGTAGAGGGTTGCAGCATTGTGATCAGCCACTATCTGCTTCAACCGACTGTTCTAGTCCTGAAGTTGTTTCATCTGACAGGCTTGATCCGTCTTCATGCAACATGTTGCTTCTTCTATCTAAAAGACCTGTTCGCTGTTCCTCACCTGCTCTACGGGAACGCCTAGCTTCCGCCTGTTTCAGCACGGCCACAATCTGCTCTATAGAGATGTTTCTTCCGGCAAAAATCTCCCTTCAGATTTTGCCGGAGGCTGACATTTCAACTGGTTCAAAAAATAGAGGACCGATCAGGGAACGCGCTTTTCCTTATCGCCATAAAGGCGCGCGACAGTGGGTTCGATTGCCTGGAGCATACGTTTACCACCCTGAGGAGTAGGATGCACTGCTGCTGCGCCGGGACGAAGAATAGGATCCATAAACAGGCTCGTATCCAATTCGCCACCCTTCAGAAACACATAACCAGCATCAACAAAGGTGACAGAGCCACTCTTGCCATAACGGATCGCAAGATAACTATTTACCTCACGATCCTCGGCCTGAATCTCCGGAGTGCTCTGCTTGGGAAGAATGCCCATCAGAAGAATCTTTGCTTGGGGTACGCGAGTATGCAACTCGTCGACCACCTTATCGATGCCCCCCTGGGTTTGAGCGGCCGTCCATTTGCAGCGCAGTGTATTGTTGGTTCCGATCAACACCACAATGAGCCGGGGCGATATGCCATCAAACGCCCCATGCTCAATCCTCCAGAGGACATTGGATGTCGTATCGGCACTGATGCCGAGATTGAGTGGCTGGCGATCGCCATAAAAACTATCGAAGATCGGTTTTAGCTTCTCCAAAGCATCCGGACGGTTGAGGTCCCAGTTGCGAGTAATCGAATCGCCAAGAAAGACAATTTGCGGTGGATGCGCGCGGGCTTCCTGCAGCTTGGCTTGTTCCCGTTCATCCCATCCAACTTTTTGAAAATGCGGAGTAGGAGTTGCCGCCGGATTTCCTCCTGCCGCTGCAAGTTCTGCATCATGGCAATCATTACCGTGAGCCGTAGGCGTAGTGATAGCAGGCGCTACTACAGGCTGTTGCGCCATGGCTCCAATACTGTAGGCCAGAATAGCGCTACAGACTAATCGATAGTATGGGTGCTTCGAAATCATTCCTTCCCTTTACTTGCGCGTGCTAAGGCCTCTGGCCAATCTTGCCTGCTTTGACGGCAAGAGCCATTGGAGTGATAACTGGTGCAGCCTGTCCCACAAGAACCGTCACATAATTAATAACCGTACCGCCGGTATTTGTGTTGTTCATCATCCATACATTGCCGGAGAGATCGATTCCGAGACCGCGCGAGTTGCGAAGAATCGGAGAAGCGGTCGTGCCGCCGCCGTTCGCCGCCCCTGTCGTATAGCCAGTTGTGCCCGCAAGCGAGGTAATCACTGGCGGATTAACTCCATCAGCACTAGCAGAAAGTACGGGAATAACAGCGCCGGTCCCATTAGCAATCCAGGCATGATTGGCGCCATCCACGGCAACGGTGTAGCCCAAGTTCACGCCGCCAAAATTAGCCGCTGTGGTAATAGAACCTGCACTCGTATTAGGAATGGAGCCATCGGTTTTACTAACCACAAGGTAGGTTACCGTGCTGGCGTTTGCCCCAGAAGAACCGTCGTTCACTACCCAGAGATTATTGTTGGCATCAACGGCGATGCCCAGAGGATTATTGACTGCGGCAGCAAAGGTATCGTTTGGAGTGATGGGATTAGTAGCAGAAGTGCAATCCACTGTGCTCGTCGTTATGGGACTTTTTGAGGTCTGAGTAGCCGTAGTGTTCGCCGGGAACTGGAAGATAGCACCGTAATTTATTGAACTAATTTGGCATGCCTGACGAGTTACTACCCACACAAAGGGCCCCGCAGGATTCGTATCCACGGCCAGAAACTCCGGATATGCGCTGATCGTGGTGCCGCTTGTGAGGGTGCTCCCGGAGTTCGCAAAAACGCCGAATGGTTTGGAGCTCGTAGCGACAAACACATTGTTACTTCCATCCACCGCGAGGTTATACGGCTGAGTATAGGTAAAATAACCGGAGGTCGTGCCACCTGCAGCCTGGCCAGCAGCCAGAGAGCCGGTCACTTTTACTACCGTCTGTGCAGCCGGGCTTCCAGAAGACGTTTCGAAGGTATTGCCAATCCATGCATTATTACCAAGATCGACAGCTACACCTTTTGGACCGCCGCTGCTGGTACTTTCAGTGAGCGTGTGTGTGGCTCCCTGCGTGGCTGTAGTGGTAAGGCCGCCACTAGCGGTGTAGGACGTGATTGGCTGGGTAATAATTCTGCCATCGGGAGCGACTTCAGCGAGATTAGGCTGGGCGACGACTACCGGTCCCGTAGTGTTATAGGCCCCATTACTTGTGATCCAACCATTTCCATATGTATCAAAGGCAATGGCAATGGGCGACTGAAGTGCAGTTGCGCTGGAACTAGTGAGTGGCTGCAAGCCTACTGCAACTGTCCAATCTTTCGGTGCCGCACTGAGTCCAGGGAATGGTGGCGTTGCCGTGGCATGTGCAAAGAGCGCTGAGATATTATTCATCGGATTCTGCGCCATATACCAGGCAGCTTGAATCGTATCTGCGGCAATCGTCGAACTGGCTGGGGTCGCATCATTCATTAGCGTTGCGCAATTCGTACTACTTATCGGATCTGTATTGACGCAATAAGCGAGAATGTCAGCGATGGTATAAATCTTGGCATACTCCGGCGTGGCCCAACTATTCTTCGGCGGATTGGAACTGCCGAGTGAGATATCGACAAGATTGGGAACCATATTGAATGCATTCACCATTCCCTGCACCGCCGATTGAACACCGCTACCACCGTATCCACCTGCAGGCCCGCTTGGTGCACCTATGCTTGGCGCCAAATAGTTGCCCGGAGCCGGCGCAGCCATAAACTGCTGCAACGCCCATACGGTGGCAACGGTTGTGACCTCATTGATGTTGACAAAAGGAACATTGCCCGCAAGTGTGCCAGTAGACGGACAGGCCCCCAGGGCCGCGATAAGTGCGATGTACTGGTTGTTAACTGTTCCACCTAGTCCGGGATTGCCACCAGTAGCCAGTGCATATACCTGCTGTCCTTCCGTGCATGTATAGTCGCCTGTAATCGTGAAAACGCCGGTAGCATCCGTCTGAGGCAGCGACGTGCACGTCCCTCCGCTACAGCCCTGCGCCCCGCCAGGATAATAACTGCCTGAAGGAATAAGAGGTATGGCTCCGACACCATAGTCGCCAGTGCTGGAGCCCGATGAAGGCATTGGCGGCGCGCCCGCGGCATAAAGTTGAATTGTGGCACCGACAATAGGAAGATTCCCTCCATAGACACTTCCGCGCAAGTTGACCGAGGAGTTCAAAGATGATGTCGAGCCGCCGCTCAAACTAAATTCGCCCATTGCACACCCTGCGAGAGCGCAAAGTTGAAGCAGAGCGATCGATTGTGCGATACGGAAAACTAATTGCGCGGACGAACGAAACATCGTTGCTTTGGTCATGGACTTGAGTCCTCTAATGGCGCTTGGGGATGGAAGCAATTGCGTTTACAACTTGCATACAGCCCGGTTTCCAATCGAACAAAACGATAAGAGGGCCCGTATAGGACATGCAATGCTCAGAACGCCTCAAGTTGTGTAGTTTCCGACTATTGCCCTGACTGCGTTGCGAAATGTGCTGAGCATTAATGTGCACTCATGCCCGTTTTTCTTGACGGTAGTGCTGATGAGAGAGTGTGCACCGACAGAAATTTAGACATGTATGCGAGTTGTAATTGCGCAAGGATACAAGCTGTCATAACAATGGGTACGGCTGAAAAGTACCAGAGGTCGATTAGTCTGTACATTGCCTCTTCCACTCCGGCGCAACTAGTGTTGCTGGGTTCCCGAAAGGCCGACTGTGGCCGGCCTTAAATACAAGAATTCGGCTAATCCTTTACGCATGGCCGGCAACAATGCAATAGCAATTCCGGAGAGACCAGATGAAGCGATTAATTTCCCTGTTCTGCGTAGTTTTGAGTTCTGCCCTATGTTTGGCCCAGACAAGCACGGGCAGCATAACAGGACAAATTCATGATTCAATGCACCTGCCCGTGACCAATGTGACTGTAATCATTGCAAATCCGGCAATGAATTTTTTGGTCAAAGTGAAGACCAATTCTTCCGGCGTCTATAGCAGTTCCTCGCTGCAGCCGGGCGTATATACGATTACCGCCGAACGGGACGGATTTGAACGGGTCCAAATAGACAATGTTTCCGTCGATCCCGGCGGAACAGTCACCAACGATTTCAATTTAAGAGTGGGAAAATCCGACATCGTAGTGAACGTTAATGCGAATGATGAAGGACTATCCACCACTTCAGCCACGATCGCAACAACGGTCACTCGTGAGCTGGCGATTGATATTCCGCTTGCGGAACGCAGCGCCCTCTCGCTGGTTACCTTGTCCGGCGGAGTACAAGGCGATCCGCAATACTCCGGTGGCGTACAGAGCGAGAATCCAGGTATCTACACGCAACCCAACACCCCGGGGGCGTCACTTTCCATCAGCGGTGGTCGACCAGGTTCAGTTTCGCACCTTATGGACGGCTTCGACATCACACAGTCGGGCTATCCACGGGCCGGCATTACTTTTTCCTCGACCAGTATTTCAGGCATTACCATTATGCAGAACGGTTTACCCGCGCAATATGGCCGCAGCGGCGGCGGCATCATTAACCAAGCCTCTGCATCCGGCACAAATACGTATCATGGCATCCTGATCTACCGGCACCTCGACCCTTATTTTGAAAACACTCCCTACGGTTCCATCAGTGCACCCGCACATCACCAGACACTGATCACCGTGGCCGCCGGTGGCCCGGTGCCGATACGTTATTGGGGTCTCAACCGTAAATCATTTTTCTACGCCTCGTTTGAACCTCTGCGTAATACGGACCAGCAATTTGTGCGGCGTAGATTATTCACGCCAGATGAACTCGCTGGCCGTCTGCACAACAGCTTCGATCTGCTGGACACCGATGTCCTGAAAAACTCCGGTTACGCAGCAGCAATTGCTGCTCCCCGGAAAAATACTGAATGGTACCAGTTCAATCGCAACACGCAGGGCTTCCCCATCGGAAAGCAGTTCACCTCGACGAGCCTCTATCAGCAGATCCCGAACGATGATGTCTCGGCACAGGTAGCGGCAAATCCTGTTGCGCAATATATATTTTCTCGCATGCCCACACCAGATAATCCTGGACCCTATGCCCACTTCAACCACGCGGACGCCTCATACGATGCCGATGGCTTGAATGGCTATGGAGCACGCGGATCCCGCAACACCGACAATAGATATTTGATTCGCTGGGACCAGGAGTTCACAGGACGCGATCATGTCTTTGCGCGCTATGCGAGTGTGCCGGTCACGGGCAATCGCTTCGATTATCTCGGACCAAACTCAGAGATGGGTGCAATCTTTCAAGACAAGGTGAGTTCTCAAAATATTGCCATCAGCTATACCCATATCTTTACCGGAAACACCGTGAACGAGGCTCGCGTAAGCTATCTGCGCGCAAATCGCTATCGCGGCGGTTCCCCCACAGCCCTTACAAAGGACTGGGGTGCGGCACTAGGGCTGGCACCGGCAGTTTCAGGAGTTGGCTTCCCCCAGATCAACTTCTCAGGAACCATTGGCCAGATAGGCTCTGGCGGGGCCATTACTGACGCTGGCCGCAGCCTGGATGTCAACTTCGGGGTAGGCGACGATGTTTCCATTCAGAAGGGCGCACACACCATTCGTTTCGGCTTTGACTATCGCGCGCTGCAATTAAACCGAACCGATAACTCCGATCTCGGCGGCGGTCAATATAACTTCTCAGCAGGCTATACCGGGAAGGGCTCCGCAGCAGCAGGTAGCAGCATCGCCACCTTCGACCTGGGTATTATTCCCTCTCTCGCCGTACGGCAAAGCCAACCTTATTACTATCGCTGGAAGTATGGTGCAGCCTATATTCAGGACGACTGGAGAGCGCTGGCGAAGCTAACAGTAAACTATGGCATTCGCTATAACGTGGAAACGCCCCGCATGGAGAAATTCAACATCCAGGGTATCTTCCTGCCGAATGCTGCTGGCACCTACAACGGCACCGGCACATATTCAAGCGTGCCCGCAACCGGCGGATTTGCATACTCCACAACAAACGGCACAGGCAAAACCCTGTGGCCAGTCAATTACAAGTCCTTCGAACCTCGTGTTGGGCTTTCTTATCAACTCAATCGGAAAATGACGATTCGCTCCGCCTACTCACTGATACACACACCCCTGACCGGCATCTCCAATTCCGTTGTGCCGGATCTATCAGCTTCGGCGGTAAGCATTGGCAGCAGTGGTGCTGGCGGTGTCGATCCAAACTCCTGGGTAAACTACATCACCAATCCGGTGGCAACACCCATTACTCTGCCTGGGGTCGCTCATATCAACCAGTCGCTGGTAGAGACCTACAACGCCTCATCCTACCTGCCCTACATTGAGCAGAACGACACGGTTCCTTATGTTCAACTGTGGTCTCTCTCTTTTCAGATGCAGGTAACATCGGCTACCGTGATGGAAATTGATTACTCTGGGCAGAAAGGAACCCATCTTTACTCAACGCCCCGGGCATTCAACTCCGCCAGCCTCAATAAGCTGATAGCCGATGTGAAGGCCAATACTAATTTTTCTGGAACCAGCACAAATGCTTACGGCTACAAGGTAACTGGCCAGCAGGCAGAGCGCCCATACCAGCAGTTCTATAACAATCCCATCATGACGGCGTTTGAGCGTAATGCGAGTTCAAGCTACAATGGGGTCTATATGAATGTTCGGCACCGTGCACGTGCCGGCCTGATGGTCCTGGGCAGCTTTACCTGGGCCAAATCTATGGATGATGCTTCTGCCGGAAACCTAGACACCATCTCAACCGATGTCTTCGGCTTTGCGCATCCACAAACACCCTATGGACTGCAAGGTGAGCACTCGCTTTCCACCTTTGACATTCCAGTGAAAACCGCAGTTGCCTATGTATGGAATCTTCCCTTCGGCCGTGGATCGCTCATTGGCAATAGTGTCTCCCGCACTCTCAATATGCTTGTGGGTGGCTGGACAACATCCGGAACATTCTCTGTACAATCCGGTTATCCCCTCTGGGTTGTAGCTGGCAATGCTTCAAGCAATCCTGGCTTCTTCATCTCCAATCCCACAACCCTGGGCAGCGCAACAACGGACCTCTATCTCCGGCCCAACATCAACCCAGGCATACCACTTATCAGAAGGAACTGGAAAAATGATCCCTATGGCATCAATACCGGAGGCGGCGGGTATCTGAATCCGGATGCTTTCTCCATGCCAGGCTCACTGGGAGATCCGCAGCTGGGTAATGCACCTCGCACCCTGGGTGGTGCTCGTAATCCACGCACAATCTATCTGGATATGAGTTTGCGCAAGCAGCTAACGTTAGGAAGCCGATTCAAACTCACATTGATGACGGATGTAACCAACGTGATGAATCACAGCAATTTCTTTCTTGGCAGTGCGGCATCTACCAGTGGTGTCTTCACTTCAACGGTAACTACGACAGCGGGTGTCGCAACCTATGCTCGGAATCCAAACTTCGGCAAACTTGGTCAGAGCTTCAACCTGCCGGCACGCAGCTTTATGCTTGGAGGTAGGCTCCAATTCTAAAATCACCGGACCAAATACGGTGTGCCGGATTAGCTGGCACACCGTATTTTTCTGTAGACGCTACAGAAAACGCAAAGAGCGAAAAATTCCATCACGTAGGAATTCCTATTCACCTTCGGCGAGTTCACGAACTACCTTCCAAATATGGACAAGTGTGCATCGGCTCGTGTAGCGTTTTGTCATGAGACGGACAGAATTGACTATCGCAACAGATATGGCACGCGACGTCTCAACGTACCCGCCAGCTCCTGTTTTTCCCAATATCCCCCAAGAGCAACTCAATAATTGGCTGGAGGCGCTACGCATCGAACCTGTCTCCGCCATTGACTGGATCTGGCCAATTCCCTGGACGGTGGGTCCTCGCATTATTGGTGATTCCATGTGGTTCATCCTGTTGAGTGGGAGCGCCGAGGCTTGGGTTGAGGATCCACATCAGATTCAGAGCCTGCGCCCAGGTACGATGATGCTGATTCCAGCGAACGTCAAGCATATGATCCGCGCAACCGGCGAGAGCAAACCCAATCTAATCGCTGTGCATTTTTACTCCACGCTCTTCGGCGGTATTAACGTGCTGGAGATGCTCGGGTTTCCCCACTTTATTCAGGACAGCACGCGGCTGCATCTGCGGGAAGCTTCGCGGAGGATGGCGGATGAATTTGCAGTCAAGGCGCCCGGATGGAAACAAAGCATGGGCGCTGAAATATTTCAGCTTCTATTGCGCACGATCCGCAATCTGCCGGAAACCTTTAAGCCGGCCAATGATCATCACGGCCATCCCGATCTCCCGCGCATCTTTCCTGCCGTGGAATGGATCGATAAAAATCTCGGGCGAAGTGAAATTGACGTGGAAGAGATTGCCTCTACTGTCTTTCTCAGTCCCACACACTTCCGGCGAATCTTCCATGAGGTCTTCGGCATGAGCCCCATCAGCTTTGTCCGTAAACGCAGAGTAGAGCGCGCCGCCATTCTGATACGAACGTCGGATATGAGCCTGAAAGAAATCGCCTACACCTGCGGCTTTACGGATACGACCTATTTCTCCAAGACCTTTCGCAAATTGATGCATAAGACGCCGAATGGTTACCGCCTTGAATCAGTTGTCTAACCGCGCATCGGGAAGAGCATACAGGGAAAGATGAGTCCACACACCAAAGGGCTTCTGCTCGCAGTGGCATGCTCGACCACCAATGTGGGGATGGACGTCGCCCAGAAGAAAGCGCTCCTCCAGCGTCCGTACTTAACTACGATCGTTGCGATTCGCATCTGGGTTTTTCTCGCCCTTACGGCAACGGTCATTGTGCGCCAGTGGATGGGCCATCCTGCGCCCTGGCATGTGATCCCGCAGCAGGGTCTTTTTCATATACCTTACTTTGCCGGCATCGCCGCACTGGATTGCTGCCTTGTTGCCTTGAGCTCCCTCTTTTATTACCGAGCCATCCAGATCGCACCGCTTTCCCTCACCATCCCTTTCCTCACATTTACACCTGTTTTTCTACTGCTCAGTACGGAGATGGTCTTGCGGGAAAGGCCGTCGCTATTGCAGATAGAGGCCGTGGCGGTCGTCGTCTTCGGGTCGCTGCTCATGTATCGTGCGCAATTTCACATGGGCTGGATTGAACCGATTCGTGCGCTTGCAACCAATCCAGGAAGCCGTTACATGCTGTTGGCCTCGCTCATTCTTTCGCTCACGAACGTGCTCGATAAATGGCTCATCCTTCGCACGGACAGCTTTACCTTCGCGTGGATCTACGGCCTGGGCTCGTGCATCGTCTTTGGAATCGGGCTATCTCTCTGCCTCCTCCTGGGCAAAGTGAAGCTGGAGCCTCTGTCATGGAACCAGATGGCTGTAGCGGGCATCGCAGACGCAGCCACACTCATCTTCCAGTTCGCCGCGCTGCAATATCTAAGTGCAGTAGCAACCATTGCATTCAAGCGCTCCGGTATTCTACTGACGGTACTGGCAGGATGGTTCTTCTTCCATGAAAAGCAGGTAGCCAATCGTCTGGTCGCCGCGGCGATCATGATCTCAGGCGCGCTAATGCTGCATCTTTCCTTCACGTTGCCTCAGCAGACCTGCCTGCTCCTGCTGGCACTGGTGGCTGGCATCACCGGCCCACGGATCATTGCCGCAATTGGTTTGCGCCGGCATAACGCAGCGAATGATCCCACGGCAGCGTCCTGAAAACGCGCCTTTGCTTCCTCTTCCTGCATTAGAAAAAGCAGCGCTCGAATAATGCACAACTTCGTTCTGCTAATTCATTTACAGCGATAGAAGCAGTCTCGGATAATCGGCCATGTTGCCTGCTTGTACTGCTTGCCAGAGGCTTCTTAGCACTTTATCTTCTGGAGTCACAACCGAGTGAAACTGTCCCGCCTGACTAACTCTGCCCGTTTGGTATCGATTCAAAATGAAACAGAGAGCGACGCTTGTATAAATCGCCGCACGTTCTGTAAGGATGCGCTTTTAACCCTGGGAATAATGTCTGCAGGAATTCCGCTCTCCGCCGCAGTAAAAGACAAGAAAGCAACGCACGCTGTCGTAGAAGCTTCCACACGCGATCTCTCACGGATCATGGTGGATTCCACGATCGCGCGGTATCCCAACGCAAACAGTTTCGGGCAATGGGCTTACTTCACATCGTTGTATCTCTTCGGCCAGTACATGGTCTATATGCGCACAGGCGATGAAGCCTATCTAAATTACATCCACACATGGATAGATTCGCATGTGAACAGCAAGGGCGGGATCAATCATGAAATCTCCGGGCTGGATTACATGCAGCCCGGCAACGTCCTGCTGCTGCTCTACGCCAGCGCGCATGATGAGCGTTACCGCATTGCGGCAAACACTATCCGTACACGCTACGATACCTATCCACGCACCAGGGATGGTGGCTTCTGGCATTCCAGCATCGAAGAATACAAGCAGCATGAGCTCTGGCTGGATGGTACGTATATGGCTCTGCCATTTCTGCTGCGCTATGCAAGGCTCTTTGGCGGAGAAGATGCCGCCTGTGACACTGCGGTACAGCAGTTATTGCTGGATTATCTGCACAATCACTCCACAGAGAATGGGCTTCTTTATCACGCCTATGACGAACGTGGACAGGCTCCCTGGGCACAGCCCGGCAACCATCACTCCTCGGTCTTCTGGTCGCGCTCTATTGGCTGGTACAGCATGGCTCTGGTCGATGTCCTAGACGTGCTGCCAAAAGAACATCCTCATCGTGACGAATTGATTTCCATTCTGCAGAAGCTTGTAACGAGTCTTGCCGATTATCAGGACGCAAAGACCGGGCTCTGGTACCAGGTGCTTGATCAGCCCTCTCTAGCAGGTAACTGGACGGAAACGTCGAGCTCCTGCATGTTCGTGTATGCAATGGACGTTGCAATAAAGCGTGGCCACGTCGGTGCAAAGTATCGTGCCGCAGCAGCACGCGGCTATGCTGGCATACTCACGCAGATCAGCATTGGTGCAGATGGCTTGTTGGACATCCACAATATCTGCGAGGGCACGGATGTCGGAGATACGGCATACTACCTGGCTCGCAAGCGCAATACAAATGACCCTCATGGACTGGGATCATTTCTCATCATGAACGAAGAGTGGAATCACTCCACTGCCTCCATGGCATTTCCGCACTGAAGCTACTCTGATGCTCAGAGTTTCATCCCACGAAGCTCTGAGTCATTATTGTGCGAGGACGAGTATGGATTTGCCGTTCAGCTTGAACACGGCGCTCTCCATTTCCACGCCATTCACCTTGCGATGCACAGGCAGACGCGTCGTCAAATCCTCGGCCACCTCGAGACGCAGCTTGCCCACAGAAGCAGTTACCGTGAACATAGCCGGACTCGCGATAGCTCGCACCTGCGCTGTACGAAGCCGCTCCGATGCCTGTTCCGCCGAGGTATCGCACGGACTGACTTCCACCAACATCGCTACATGCAGGTGCCGCGCGCTGCTTCCCTTTACATCAGTCGCGCTGTGTTGAATGGCGAAACGAATGGCGTTATGACTCCAGCCTTCTTTGTCTGCCTGTAGTGTAAAGCTGGGGACCCTACCGTCGAGCGACTCAACAGCAAAGATGCGCGCAGCAAAACAGGAGTGCTCCACACGCACCGCAATGACAGAATCCAGATTCGCATCCACACGCAGTGTGGATGCAGGCGGCACAGCTTTGCCGTCCAGCAGAAGCTGATCCGGCTGGGCTGGAAGAATCAGATTAGTGGCGTAACTCTCCCCATTCGCTGCAGCGCGCGGATCAAGATCGAAAAGCAACAGGGTAACTCCCTTCTCTTGCGCGCTGGAAAGATTCGCCGGAAGATGCGTCGGTTTATTATGTCCGCTTCGGTCACGCTGCTTGCGTACACCATAAGGAGAACCACTGGAATCCGGCACCACAGTAATAGAGACCGGAGGTACTTTACCGCCAACCAAGTCAGCGCTGAACATTTTGTCCTGCCCCTTATAGCTGCCCGTCGCTGTGCCAACTGCAAAACTCTGCGTGAGATAGGTATAGCGCGTGTAAGCAGGATTGGCATCAGCCCTCTGCTGCACAATGCGCTCCGGCAAACGGTTTATATCAAACACTGTTTTTGAAGGATGAAATCCGCCGGGACGTTCATTCTCCAGAATGGCGACCTTCTCCAGAAATGGATCCGTGAAGTTACCATCTGGCGATGTGAAGAGACCTTCGAGATAAAGATTCATCTCCAGGCTGCCGCGACCGGTAAGGAACTGGTAGTCACGGCTATGCGCACCAGCAAGCCGCTCATCACCCTTCAGGAACATGCAACCGATATCCTGCCAGATCAATTCAGCGGCTTGCTGCATCTGACGACGAATGATCTCGTCTTTCACATAAAGAATGCCGTACGTAAGATCGGCAAGATCCGTCGCGTAGTACGTTGGGCTATTAAACTCGTGGATGTTATTTTGCTGCGTATACTGCACCCAATCCTGCCACTGTTTTTGGGCGCGCTCCATGGAAGCGTCATCATGCAGATATTGAGCCAGCAGCATAGTGTTCACGGTATTCATCAGGAAGATATTGGTATAAGTAACGCGCAGTGGATGGTGCGCGAGCGCAATCATTACGGCGCGAAGATGCGCCTCTGCTTCTACTCGGAATGCGGGAGAAAACTGCTTGCCGTAGTTATAAAAAATTGCTGCCATCGGCTGCATTGTGAACTCAATGGCATTCGCATCTTTCACGCTGGGATCAGCCGTCCTCCATGGAACATTCCCATAGTCAGGCGAATCCTGCTTCATATTCTGCGCCGCAAATACGTCGCGCAGCATCTTTTCTGCCGACGCCACAGGGCCGTTTGCACGCAGTATAAGAAGCGCAGCGTTGGGCAGATCGCGTGTACTTACATCCACCGGGTCATGTTGCTGCACCTGCTTTTCAAACTTCAACTCCTCCTGCTGCATCAGCTTCTGCATCACAAGAACCCGCTCCGCGCGCTCGGCAGTAGATACAGCCGGAGCAGCGTGGGCAAACATGCTCACTCCAGTTGCAAGAGCCGCTACTACTATTCCACATTTGCTCATACAGCTCTCCTTCAAGAGAAAATCAGTGAGAGGCTTTTCGTGTGAGCACGAAAAGTTTGTGGTCTGTCTGGAGGCCGTCAAAATGCAGTGCAATGCCTGCAGGATTGCGCCCAACCCAATATGTGCCGTCAGACCAGACCGCAGCATCACCTTGCACGGCAACAGAGTGCCAGCGAGAAGTATCTGCAATCAACATGGAATCGACAACAGCAGTGCTATGTCCTGCGAGATCAAGGCCTCCATACGCAATGCCCTGGTTGCGCATGCCATAGCTCTGCTGGTTATCAACGCCGGTCTTCTTCGCACCAGTCATCGTTAGTTGCAATCCAGTTGAGAAATGAAAATTTTGCAGGTCGCTCTGCACTGGTTTTACGCCGTACCAGAGCACGCCGACGGTTCCACTATGCGTTCCCTCATTGCGCATCGTATCGCGCACCCAGGCAATACCTGGCAACGCAAGAAAAATATCGCGCGTGAAGAGAATAGGTTCATCTTGCTGCGAAATCATCTTCTCGCTGGCAACCATCTGAGCACCGCCGTCGACTGTGTCCATCTCATCCAGGGTTACCTCGCCGTTCGGGCTCAGTGCATCCAGCCAGCGCTTTGGATAGCCATCGCGATCACCGAGTGCAAAAGAATTAATCTCCACGCGGCTGTCCCCGATAGGTTCGATCTTAAGCCAGAAGTCCAGCCATTCATTGTGCGCCGCTGCTATATTTGTTGCGCCTGGCGCTACGCCGCCGAGAAATAAATTGGCTCCACTGAGCGGAGTCTGCCAGATATAAACGTCCTTGCCATCACGTGTATGCGGCTGAATCTGTGCAGCGGGAGCACCGGCAGGAATAGTAAGTGGAAGATCGCGCCTTCCATCCGGCCCCGTAATATGCGGATCAGATAATGAGATGCGTCCCTTCCCTGTGCCACGCAGATCAAGAATGAAGATGGTTTGTTTCTTGGGATCATAATTCAACGTGGCAGGAATCTCCGGATTATAGGCATCCCGCTGCAACGTCGGCAGACCGGCATCTCCAGCAAAATTGCCCCAGATCCAGTGGTCATGCAGCGGAAGATGGTAGAACGTCCACTCTCCGTTAGTGAAGTACTGCTGACGAATGCGACGCGTCTGTTCGGTGAGAGCATGGCTCAGCGGAAAATCTATCGCGTGTTCTGTAAATTGCGGCCGATTGTGAAACATCATGCCGCGCGCATAGCGTCCATTATCCTCAAGCTGCACGGTTCCATTGTTTTCCATCGTAGTCACAGCAAGCGAGTCATTGTGTCCATGCTCGCCACCTGCAAAGAGATCTACCATCATCCAGGTAGAACCGTTCTGCAGAATGACCTTTGCCGGCTCACCATTCGCCCGGTAAAGAACTTCGAGCGGCTGTGCAGGCGCAACAATCGCAGGCGCTGTCTCCGGCGCATAGGTTGCAGCCAGTGCAATCCCAGTAATCTCAGAACTCTTTACAGATACCGGTAGGCTGCGTCCATAGGAAACAGCCCACAGGCGGCGAGTGGCTTCCTGAAAGACTGGATCACCCCACTTGGCCGATGCCAGTTCGAGCAACCCCACAAGCTCTGGCGCATCCGCATCGTCATCATCACCAAAGCCTGGAAAGCGGCCGAGTGGAGAAATGGATGTGGCGAAATTGAAGAAGACATCATGCAGGTCCTTCTGCTTCCACCAATCAGGCCGGGATTCTAGGGCATGAATTGCAACAAACTGCAGTGAAACTTTGATATAGTCTGATGCATCCTCAACCGGCGAGTAGCCGTAGTCAGCAAAATCCTGTTCCACCCGGCGAACAATCTCCTCAACCTGGGAACGCTGGGCAAAGTCGGGCGCAAGCTCAAGCGCAGGCCTGATACCCACTAGATTGCCAAGAGCGCGGTTCATTGGCCCACGCTCGTACTGTCCGCGCAGAAGAGCTGTGGCTGCAATGCGAGGTACATCGGCGCGTTCTTCTGCAGTGAGCCAGTTATTGTCCATCGCAGTTTTTAGTGTCACCATCTCCTGATAGAAGCTGGCGAAGCCAATCGGTGCAGTCCCGCTGCCGTGATATTGTGCAATCATCTTTTTTGCGGAGAGGATTGCACGCTTCTTCCATGCATCGTCCTTTGAAGCCTGCCACGCTCTCACACTGGAAAGCCCCTGCTCCTGCAAGCTATCGTCTGCTGCCAACGGAATCCGCTGCAGCTCTTGAAGCGTCTTTAAATAATCAGCCCGCACAGGAGGATGCTTCAGATTCGCCGGAGGCTGACGAAGCGTCGCATAAGAATAAGGCCGATAGGCGGGCAGAGCGAACTTCGCATCGTCTCCCCAGCTAAACCACATCTCTGGAGCACCGGCGATTAGGCCAAGACGTCCGGCTGCATCTATGCCAGAGATCTTCTGGTGCAACAGCACCTTCCAATCCTTACCATTCAGTGAGAGTGCACCTTCCAACTCACCCTTTGTCACCGAGACCTTCATCCAGAATGGCTGACCAACTTCCGTATAAAAGCCGTCATTCGATTTCGCAACAATCGTCTCTTTTCCGTTGCGCACCTGCTTCCACGAGAGCTGGCATTCGTCATTCGTAAGAACAATTGCATCCCAGTTCTTCGAGTCGGCAACATGGAATGCAATACCTGAAAATGGCGTGCGCGCAAAGAAACGAAGCTCGTCATAGCGAAGCTGCATGGCGACCGAGAAATCTGCAGGCGCAGTGTTGCGGCTGAAAAGCATCCCGCCCATCCCACGCACAGCATGACCATCCGGCGATGCGACCCAAGTGCCGGAGTGCTCCTTCCAACTCGTCGTATCGTGCAAACTGGAAGGAGCCGGTAGAACAGCCGCGCAGGCAAGTGGCACTGCCGCACAGTATAAAAGAACTCCGCTAACCAGACTCTTTCTATACTTGAATTGCACTCTCAATCTCCATCCTCTTTGATCTAGCTCTAGTCCGTTCTACCCGGAAGCACGACGGAGGTTGTTGCGTTAGTTGCATTTGACTGAATAGTTCCTGACTTCGGTTGAAATGTCTCCCATCGCAGAACTATTTGCCGGACGGTGCAAGTAATCGCAGATCAATCGATCGCCCTAGCACGCGATAGCCATCATCGTTCGGGTGCAGATGATCTCCGCAGTCATATCGCGCTGCAATGTGATCGGGCAGCTTAGGATCACGCGCTGCCATATCGAAGTCAGCCACGGCATCAAAGTGTCCCTTAGCCCGAATCCATGCATTTAGTTTCTGCCGCATCTTCTCTCCGTCTTCTGAAAAATAGAACGCTCCCTTAAACGGTGTGACCGTAGCGCCGATCACGCGAATATGCTTTCGATGCAGCTTATCCAATACCGTCTGATATCCCGCTATAATCTCGTCTGCAGTCACGGCATCTCCGGTCTGCCGCGGTATCACCGTCCTACCAATATCGTTAATCCCTTCCAGCAAAATGACAGTGCGCACACCACTTTGCGAGAGAACGTCTCGATCGAGACGCGCCAGCAAACTAGGCCCCGCACTATCCTTCACCACACGATTTCCGCCGATGCCTTCATTCAGCACAACGAAATCGCGTGTCGACGCATTTTCATTCAATCGTGCTGTCAGAATATCTGACCAGCGATGCTCAGCATTTGGTACGGAGCATGCACCCTCTGTAATGGAATCCCCTATGGCGACAACAACTGGATGCGAATGAGGGGTAAGAACGTCGATGCCGCTCACGAAGTACCACGAAGGAATCTTCTTCGCGTTTTTCCACTGCGCACTATCACTTACCTTGCCTTCGTTCGTATAAGAGATTTCATACGAGCTGCGATGGAATGTAATCCAACCGTGGAAGTGTTGAACATAGAAGGAGACGGCCAGCAGCGAGTCAGAAGGCACATCCCAATCCACGGGATCAGAGACAGCCGCGCTGCCTGCGGGAATTTCAACATCCGGCTTTCCTCCAAAGAGCAGCGGATGCACGCTGCCTTCTATCAGGTGATCATCGTGATAGCTGATGCCCGCCGTCACATTTTGCAGATGGAGTGGCTCCTGCCCGAAGAGGTTTGAAAGATGTACACGCACCTTCGAACCGCCAACACGGATTCGAATGACATTGCGAACACTCTGATCCTCGAACGTGATGTTGGGAGAGTGCATCTCCGGCTCCGCCGTCTGCATCGCTGCTGCCCAGGTTGGGGTCCACACACGGGACACCACAGTATGTTGCGCCATAAGTAACCCCGAAGAGCAGAAGAAAATGAGGATAAGTGCCAGGCTGCAACGTGTCTTATTAATGATCAATGCCAATCTCCGTTCACTATCGTCTTGTTCAGAAACTTCAGATCACTGCACGCGGATGGTCAATGCAGTGGATGGGCCGGCGCCAAACTTATTGCGCGCCTGCAGAATTACGGTATATGTGCCAGCGGTAGTCGGTATACCGGTGATGTCCGCCATTCCAATAATCTGATCTAACTGCAGCCCCGCTGCATAGCTATAGACCGGGCCAAGCGTCAGGCCGGCAGGCAGCCCGGTTGCTGAAATTACATATTGCGGATCAAGCGTCTCCATCCCCGTAGCGCGAATGCCAGAGTTTGTTCCATAGACGGTATACGCAGGCATCGCAACATTGTGAGTCAGGGTAACTGTGAGCAGATCCGGATCATTAAAGATCATGGGGGGAAGATTATCCACCAAGGTGAAGTACGCGGGCTTTCGATGTGCATAAGCAGAGGCCACACCTTCAGGGCGATTGAACAATGCCGTGTAATAGGTGAGCGCAAGACTTCCACTGGTGTAATCGTAGTCAGTCGTCTTTCCCGCCTCGGCATAAATGGTGCCGGTGCGGGTATTGTCCGTTACATCAACGCCCGCGTTGGATGTTGCTCCCGTCGGATCATTCGCCAACATTCGCTGCTGCAGGAAGCGGCCATTCAGTTTAACCACTTTCAATGGATTCAAGCCGGTAGCAAGAATATCGTTCGGGAAATTATAGGCATACCATGCCGTCAACAACGTCCCGACACCTTGGTAAGAAGTGTCATACCCGTAGCCGTTGGCTGTATCTCCTTCCCAGTAAATGCCGTTATCACGATCCATCAATGGCCGCGAGAAAGACGCGCTCTGTACAAATTCATTATTGATCCACCATAGCGCCTGGCTACGGTAATTATCCAAATGTGTTCCTGTACTGTTCATCGCGGCCTGTGCCGGAGGATACGACTGTAGTAACTGGTAGCCAAAGCCATACATCACGGCATTAATCATGGTGCGGTTCGGCGAGTAATAATCGCCAGCCAGCGGGTCGCGGCTGCCATGGGTACTGGTGTTCACCATAAAATCCATTGCAGCCATAATCTTCGGCAGCAGCCCATAATCTCCACTCCCAGTTCCCAGAATCAATTGCTGATAGGTAAGCGAGGAGCCCGATGGAGATTTTTGTGCATAGGGGCTTTGCAATAGAAAATTAAGTGCATGATTGGAGAGCGCCAGGTAGAAGTTCATATAAGCAGCTCCTCTGCAACATCCTGAGCCGCCGGAAAAATCTCCGGAGTTGGTCTGCAGATTGTACGCAGCCGTAATGGACTTCCATCCGCTCAACACATTGGCATCGCTGCCATTAAGCGCTCCTTCCAATATGTTGAAGGAGGCACCCCGTTGCTCATTAGCATCAAAATCTGGATATTCGCTCCCGCTTACTCCTGGGCGGTTGTAGCCCGCCAATCCATTGCTATCGATTCCGCTCGCCACAATGTTCAGCAGCAAACGAGCTGCCGTACTATTGCTACTTACCAGGTTCGCAAGCAACTGATACTCTGTGCCACTGAATATAGGCGCAGCCCCCGCCGGGCACTGCGCTATCGCCGCATCCGTCACCAACAAAGACAACGTGAGAAATGCGAGTATTTTTTTTGAAGATTGCAATGCAGCTTGTATTCGCATAAGCAGATGTCCTCTATTGGATGATGAGCGGGAATACGATCTGGTGCACAATGCTTCCCGCAGATCCCGTTGCTGTGATTGTGATGGTATAGGAGCCGGGCTGCGCACTTATGGGACCATTACTGCTTACTCCCCCTCCACAAGCCATAAGCCCTGCCGCTCCCATTGCACTCGAAAGAATCCAAGCCCCCATACGAACCATTCGCCGACTCCTGCGCCGTATGGAGCACAGAAGCAGCGCGCAGCCTGCAAATACAAATGTTGAACTCCCTCGCATTGCCGGCGGATACATTCTTGCGCTTGCTGTGGTGCTAACAGTAAGCGTGCTCTGCACTACAGCACCTGATCCATCTGCATTTAACACAGGCGGCAGAAACGTGCAATCCACATGATTGGGCAGCACGCCGCAGCTCAACGTGATCGATCCCTGATAGTGGCCAACCGGAGTTATGGTGATGACGACTGATCCGTTACCACCGCGAGTAATGCTAATGCTCGATGGCACCGCAGTCGCCGTAAAATCCGGTGCAAGGCTCGCGACCACGGCGAGTCCCGCCGAAATGGACGCAATAAAATTCGTATCACCACCATAGAGCGCCGTGAAGGTGTGATTGCCCGCCGCGATGGTTCCCGTGGTGTAGGTTGCGGTCCCGTTCACCAATGCGCCGGACGTGAGCGCGCCCCCATCTTCCTGGAAGGTGACACTGCCGCTGGGAACGCCGCTCGTTGTTGAACTCACGGTCGCAGAAAGCGTAATCGTCTGGCCTGCAGTAATATTTTGCGACGACCCCGTAAGCACTGCCGTCGAAGCTGCCTGAGAGATAGTAAGAGTTCCCGGCGTGACACTGGCGGAGTAATTGGTGCTCGCTGCTCCGCCGACTGTACCGTGAATCGCATAGGTGCCCGGCGGTGAAGCCGCTGCAGCATCACTTTGCATCGCAACCAGGATCGTTGTGCCGAGCGAATCTCCGTTTACCAATCCGCTGGCAGTGGCATGGAATACCGGGTCAGCCATTCCATAGCTGCGCGATGCATTGGCCACGGTAATCCCCAATGGAACAGGTGTCACGCTGTAGTTCTGCAACGCAGTTGATGGCAGATACTGGCCCGGATTCGATGGCGTAAAAATTGCCGTCAACACATACGAAGCCGCGTTCAATACCGTACTGGCATTCACTGTTTGCGGAGCGCCGGCGCCCGCCTTCGCAGTATAGCCAATTGCGCCTGCTACTGCCGGCTGTGTCGTTGCATTCAACACATCGCTGCCGACAGACGTGCCATATACCTGAGCACTCTGTGCCGGTTGCCATTGAATGTTTGTCGTCGTACCGCCGGAGACGATATAGCTCTGCGTGCTGCTTACACTTGTGTAATCCGTGCTGTCCGTTGGCGTAAAAACTGACGTCAGCGTGTAGCTGCCGCCCGGGAGCACCGTGGAAGCATCAATTGCAAAGGGAGCGCCACCGGCTTGCGCCGTATAGGCCATCGTGCCGCCCACATTGGCCGTGGCATCCAGCACGCCGCTCCCAATCACTGTGCCATAGGTCTGACTATTCGCAGCCGGAGCCCACGTGATGACCGGAGCAGCTTGCAACACCGTGAACGCTACGGCGGAAGCATCGGCTCCGCTGAAATTTATATCGCCCGAATAGCTTGCTGTCAGCGTGTGGGTCCCTGCTGGCAATGTTCCCAGTGACAGCATCGCCGCACCATTCAACAATGTCACCGGTGAACAGCCCACCCCGTCCAGCACAGGGGTAACCGTTCCCGTAGGCACACTGCTTCCGCTTCCTGCAGTTACACTAATAATCGCGTTGACGGCCTGGCCGTAAGTCGAACTAACTGGATCCACTGAGATCGCCGCCGACGCGCTCGTAGTAGTTACTGCGACCCCTGTACCGCTCGCGGTAAAGCCGAGCGTAAATGCGTTCACCGCATTACCGGACTGCGACCATCGTGTGGAAAGTGCTCCTGCGATGCTCGGCGAAAAGGTGACCTGCATGCCACAAGTGCTTCCCGGCGCATATAAAGTCCCGGTAGCGCAGCCGTTTGTCGCAGCCGCACTAATCGCAAAGTCAGTAGGATCGCTCTGCGTTGCAGCAGTCCATTGAAGCGCCTGGTTTCCGGTACTGGTTAGGGTGATGTTGCCTGGTGTACTGGACGAACCGACCGTAATAGCGCCGAACGGTATCAAGCCGCTGGCTCGTTGATAGCCCACTACCCGGCTGCCTCCTGTGTCGGCGATATACAAAGTACCGTTGCGATCTGCCGCAATGCCAGAAGGGTTCGAGAGATTCACATCATAAAGCGGAACCGCATTGGAGGTGCCAGCATAGATTACCGACACTCCATTTGTGCCGGATATATAAAGATTGCCGGCAGCGTCTAGCGCAAGCCCCGTGGGGCCAATGACGCTGCTAAGCAGCGTGGCTATACCAGAAGAGTTTACACTGATCACAGCTCCAAGTCCGGAGTCTGCGATGTAGATTGTGTTATCAGCGTTTACAGCAACAGCCGCCGGCGTCTGCAGAATGATACTTCCCGTAGCAACTGCTGAGCCTATTGTAGTATTTGGAAAGCTTCCCCAGTTTGGAAACTTCAGCACCCGATGATTTCCGGAGTCTGCAAGATAGAGATTGCCTCCAGAATCGAAGGCCATTCCTGCCGGAGCAGCGAGTCCACTGGCAACAGCAGCCGGCGTCGTACTGAATGTTCCCGTAACCGCTGAAAGCAGCAGGAGGCGGTTGCTCCCTGTATCCGAAATATAGAGGTCACCCATAGGAGAAATTGTGACAGCCGATGGAGTGTTGAGTTGTGTCACCAGCGTTGTCTGCGAGCCCGCAGCTGGAATCTCAATCACCTGGTTGTTCGCTGTGTCTGCAATGAAAACGTTGGATTCGCCATCCACCGCAACGCCCTTCGGTGCTAAGAGATTTTCTCCAATCAAATAGCGGTACGCTCCATCAAACGCGATGCCCGCGCCCGTTCCCCTGCCTTGCACGCTGGGAGGAAGTACGGTAATCCCATTGCTATCCTTCATTACAAGAGCATCAAATTGCAGCCCGGGTGCCAGGGGCGCAAACACTGCGTTGACCGTGCAGAGAGAGACGTTATTGTTCAATCCCCCCGTAGTTGTAGCGCATGTGTACCCAGAAGCGACGGTAAAATCTTGCGTACTGAAAGAAAATGCACTCGGCGTTCCATGGTCTGCGACATAAAACGAAACTACAGTCGCAGAGGATCCAACATTTGTCGTTGGGAAGATCGACGGAAAACCTGTTTGTCGCAAAATATTGTTCTGATCTACAAACCAGAAGCTTCCGTCCGGCGCAATGCCAATGCTTCCTTGAGGATGATTCGCATATACATTTGTGACCGGGCAGCCGAGGCCGTAAGCATCACCCGAAGTAGGCCCACCGGTATAGCATGCGCTGCCATTCGCAGGATTAGTAGCTGTTCCCGGAGCACCGCCGATCAAGGAAACTAGACGGCTTATCACATCTAGACGCCGTACCGCGCTATGACTGCGATCCGCAAAATAAAGATTGCCGGCCACATCGATAGCTAGTCCCGTAGGACCGTTGAGTCCTGCCTGCGTCCCTGGACAACTGTCTCCGATAGAATCCACCTCCTTACTGCAGGCAGTCGATGTTGTGATACCGGGCAAAAATCCTACAGCCGCATTAATGGTGTAAGAGAGACTTGCACCTGAAGCAGGCTGCACCGACGGAACGAGCTTGCGAATCGCGCCAGTGTAAATGAGCGTCGTTGTGCCATCTCCCTTACCCTGCATACCGGAAGCATCTGCGATGTAGACATTACCCGCTCCGTCCACAGCAACTCCATTTATGTTTGAAGTTCCCGTGCCCATTGCGACCTGCGTTCCCCAGCAGCCATCTCCTGCCAGATCAGTCGCAGTGGCACTATTGCTTCCTCCGCAGGCTGCTCCAATAGTAGCCGGATTGCTTCCCCCGCCGGCAATTACGGCAATCGTGCCAGCAGAATAATGCTGGCCATAGATCGTCATAGGATTAGCAACGATCATCCGCAGCCGTTGATTCGTTCCATCCGTTATGTAGAGATTGAAGTAGCGATCCACCGCCACCTGGTAAGGATTACCCAGTGAAATCTGCGTGCCAAGGCAACCGTCTCCAAGCGCATCAATCGCTGTCAGCGGAGATCCGGCAGCGCAGGCAGTTCCGGAAGCGGGAGTCGTGCCTCCCCCTGCAAGCAGATAAAGATTGCCTTGAACTACCTGGCTTACTGAAGTTAGCTTACTCGGATTTTCCGCCACGATCAGGTTCGCCAGATCCTTGTTGGATGTGTCCCCGTTGTAGACCACATAGACAGCTCTGCCCGAAAAATCGCCGATATAGAGATTTCCGTAAGCATCCCCCGAGATGCCGCGCGGCTTAATATTGGATGCTGAAGAAACCGGGCACCCAGAGCCATGGGTAGTGAAGCAGCCTGTGGCAGATGAGCCATTGGGCATATACACGCTCATCGTGTTGGAAGACGGGGTGTACTTCCAAATCTCACCGTTCGCATAGTCCGCAACATAGACATTGCCGTTCGGGTCCACTACCGCACCCCAAAGATTTCCCGCTGTGCTCCAGGTTGAATTCGTCACATTCCGCAAGCTGACAGGAAGCAAAAGCTGCGCGCAAAGATTATTGCAAAAAAGAAGCAAAACGACACAGAATACGATGACCTGAATTCCGCAAAAAGCAATGCTTTTCAAGATGAACCCTCCCTCCCGGGCATGGCAAAAGACGCACTTTTGACGCAAGCAGCAACGTTGTGAACAATAGTTCCTTGCTACAAACATACGCAATAAACACACTGGCCGAATTTGTGCAGTTTCCGACCGTCATATATAGATACTGGATAATTTAAATTGCCCTTCATGGGCTCGGGGCTCAATTCGTAACTATAGGCGAGTGCCGCGCATCGTAATCCTTCACGGAACGCACATACTGGACAAGGAACAGCTCGCAGAGAACCGAACAAACAGGAGGTGAACCCATAACCACCCATCACGCAGCTAGATAGCCTTTAATTGAAGGGAATACCATCTATCCCATACCAAAGAATAGCCGTCAATGTTGCTATTTGGGCCGAGATACTTCAACCCCTGGCAAGAAACGGCTGCATACAGTATTTTGTTCAAACACTCACAAACACCTAGCCTTTCGCCGCACTATCGCATAGATTCTCCCTTCAGAAATTGGGCCTGCACAGGAATGGAGATAGCAGTTCCAAGCGCATTCTGTAATACGATAAGATCGTCGGCGGCAGCTTATACCGGTTACACGTCCAAATCCCGGCGGCGTCTTCGCCCCCCCTGGATATAGCGAATCGCGAACGCACTACCATTGAGGTCATGATGCGTGCGGATCCTGCGTCGCGAAAGCAGATTCTCCTGGCTCGATTCCGGTATGCCACGGTCAAAGAAAGTGCAGGCATCCTCCAACCCAAGAGCACAGTTGCGGCCATTCCATGGCGAGCTATAGCGCCCGTGATTCTCGATCCAGACGATGGTCGATGGAAGTACAAGGATTTTTAGCGAGAATCCCACATAGCTCTCTGCGGTATTCACTGCGGAAGTCCAGGCCGGACCGTTGCGATCAGGAGTATTTGCAAGTTGCAATAAATCAGTGAATCCGCGACGCGCGGGATAAGAAGAGCAGTCCTGCGCCGGCAAATATTTGAAGATGGAAGGAACACTGTCGAGCGCGGCAAATTCGGTTCGGATTTGCAGTGACTGGTACTCTCCCGCTTCAGATCGCGAGGTCTGGCGAGAGGCAGGCATCCTGGGGGAACTGTTGGCCCAACTGCGGCAGTACGGCAAAGCCGAGCAGCGAAAAGCCCTGAACGATGCGCTCATCTTCCTGTCCTCAGACAAGGCCGGATTGGCCGTCCTAACGCGCAATATCTCTTCGATGTGTTAATGCCACTCGCGGAGCGGCAAGCGGTCTTCTATGATCGGGCCGTGTGACCATCTGGTATGCCGTCTGTGCCTTCCATTTCCGTACCGTGGTACGCTTGTAAACCTATGGCACCTCGTGCAGCAAAGAGCCAACCGGAAGTGGAGCGGGTTCAGACCGGCATCCGCATGGAACGCCGACGGCTGAAGGTACTCAAAGCAACGGCGGAGCTGAAGGACATGTCCGTGGGCGATCTGCTGGAAGCCATTGTGCTGCATGCGTTCGAGGGGAGATTGCCTTTTTCGCCGGAAACTCTGCGGCACATCCGCGAGTTCAAAGCTATCTATAGGATGTCCTTGCAGTCCTCCGACAGCCCTTTCTTGAAGAAAAGAAAAGACGGCTGGAAAGACTGATTGATTTCAGCCGCTATGCATCCACAAGTATCGCCTATTAGAGATTCTCAATATACGCAATATTGAAGCCGCTATGCCATAAACTCCAGGGCTCTTATCGTTTTCTCTTTTGCCCCCCATCAAACTCTATCGTCTCCGTTTGGAGTCCATAGATCGTTCGGAATCTATTGATGGACTTTAACATTTCTCTTGGAAATGCTGGGCGTCCCTCGAATGCACAAATAATAATACGTTTGAGAAGTTTACTAACCGGTATCTCTTCCAGTTCTGCGGTTGCTTTGAGGACCTTCAACAACTGACGATCGAGAATCAACTCCTGCCGCATGTCTGTTCATCTCCAAGTCATACCACGACCTTGATACTCCGCCAGCATTGAACTTGAACTATGATACCCACTCTCTATTGTCACTGCTGTAGGGGCACCACCGCCTATAAGATGACTTGCTCACGTTTGTCGAAGGTGGCCACCAATTGTGCACATATAGGAAGGACGAGAGAAAACCAAAGGAATTGCTAGACAATGAGAATGCCTCTTGAAAATATGGCGCAACTCTGCTTTATGCAGCACATAACACTCCCCATCCAACGGATAAATTCTACGCAAGAGAGGTAAAAGCGAACAGGGCCAACACGATGCTCTTTATGGATTTTTACAAGATTGTGAAGACGGATTGGGGCCCAATAAATGCCCTCTCGCCGACATACCTAATCTCGTGAAAAATTGCTTACATTTTTCGAGAAATATGTTTTGACATTTCCGAGTGAGTTTCGTTCGGACATTTGGCTCTCGACCCTTTATAGTTGGGATAGCCTTCACGGTTGGTCCCTATGTGTACTCTTTCCATCGCGGTTGCCTGCACGTGAGCCCTCATTCCCTTGGGCTGCTGCTCGCCTCTGCCTGCGCGGCAACGAACGTCGCCATGGATGTGCTGCAGAAGAGGGCGCTAAGCGGACGGCCGTACTATCCCACCATCCTTTCGGCGCGAGTGACAGTCTTTGTCTTACTCACGTTGATAGTGATCGCCCGCATACGGCTAGGATATGCAGCACCGTGGCAGGCGCCTTTCCGCCAGGAAATTCTACATACACCGCATTTTCTTGCCATGCTCGCACTTGATTGCCTCCTAATGGCATGCAGCATGCTGCTCTATTACCGAGCTATACGGACAGCGCCTCTCTCATTGACGATTCCTTTTCTGACCTTTACGCCAGCCTTTCTGCTGCTAACCAGTCACATTGTGCTGAGAGAACGGCCTACGCTGCCGCAGGTGGAAGGCGTGGCCATTGTTGTCTTTGGCTCGGTGCTAATGTATCGCTCGCAGTTTCGCATCAGCTGGCTGGAGCCGTTTCGAGCACTAGCACAGGAGCCCGGCAGTCGCTACATGCTGTTAGCAGCGCTGATCATGTCACTGACAAATCCATTAGACAAGTGGCTTATCGTGCGCTCCAGTAGCTTTACCTTTGCGTGGCTTTACGCCACGGGGTCGTGCATACTCTTCAGCGCCCTACTGCTACAGCGGCCGAGCTTTCGTGGACTCGCATGGAAGACAATTATTGCGGCGGGCGTGGCGGATGCGACGACACTTGCGTTGCAATTTGCATCCCTTGTCTACCTTAGCGCGGTGGTGACGATCTGCCTGAAACGCAGTGGCATTCTGCTGACGGTGCTAGCAGGATGGTTCATCTTTCGCGAGCATCAGATTGAAAACCGACTAATCGCCGCAATGATCATGGTGAGCGGCGCGCTGATGCTCTATCTCAACTTCGACCTGTGGCGACAGACGTTGCTCTGCGCCCTGCTGATCATCATTGGGCTCTATGGGCCGCAATGGACACGCTTCGTGCGACAAAGAGCTATATCCTAACGGCCATGAGAAAGCCCAATCACACCACAACATATTCCACACTTTAAGATACTGCCAGTTTTATCGAGCTGCATTCTGTAATGCCCGTCCGGATCGTGGATTGAGTTGGCGGCCAAGTCTTTGTGACACCACTGTACCTACTGCTGTAGCAGTAGCACAGTGGGTGTAGCTCCTGTGGCGGGAATGGACACAGACCGCGTGCTGGTGATGGCGTAAGTAATGGCCATAGGTGTAGTTCCCGTCGGCGTAGCCGTCTCGATCTGCCGTCCCGTTAAATCTTCTGCTGTATTAGTAGATGATTTCTGGTATGCCGTCAAAGTGCCACCTGCCGTGCTGCCGTCCAGAGTCTTCCCCGCAGTCCCATTGATGAATCCGACATCTCCCCCTCCGCTATCCGGCGAGTAGACATAAGCACCGGATAACGTATCGGTACGCACAGGGATATCCAGCGTACCCGCAGCAAATGTACCCATGGGCAAAGCCGGTAATGAAGCCGACAGTTTGACTTGCTGCTCATAATGCACCAAAGCGGGATAGGTACTCGCAGTCGCCATATCGAGGCCAAGACCCGCGCCGACGTTGTACAAATAAATCACCTGATTTGAAGCGCCGTTGGTTGAGAGAACAACACGGCCGGAAGAGCTTGTCGTGTAGGTCACCGCCGTTGCTGACGTGCTGGTCGTCAGAGTGCCGGCCTGATTGGTGTCCTCAAAGAACGCAGCGGTACCACTCCCCGTGTTCGCCAACTGATAGAGCGTGGCATTCAGCGAAGTGGGATAGAGCGTAGAACCATCTCCTCCGCTAGCCTGTGATTCATATCCGATGGAACGGCCGCTAAACTCCGTGGCAGCAGCATACGTACTCTGCTGTTGTAACAGCGCGTCTCCGTAAAGCAACGCACTGGTTGCATGGGAGATGTTGGACATCAACAGAAACTCGTTCGCATTTACGATCACATAGGTGAAGTCGGAGGGGGCTGCGGCAATTGTCGAGCCCGTAGCCGAAAGAGTGAGTGTGCCGCGACCGGTGCTGCTGGAAGGGGGAGAAAACGAACCCGACAAGGTAGTGCCTGAAATATTCTGACCGTACTGCGCAGCATCCTCCTGTCCGGCAGAGAGAGCGCTAACTCCATCACCATGGATAAGACCCACCATCGCGACCGGGCCAAAGGCCGAAGCCGTACATCCAGTACATGACTCGCCTTCCATTCCAAAGGCAAATGTACCGGTAAGCGCAGAGGCTGCAAGAGCGGGTGCAGTCTGCAACTTTGCCATGCCAACAGACTGCGCGCCCGTCCCACTACTGTTATCCCATTCATTCAGCATAATGGACTGCATCACACCATTCGCAACATTCCCGGCTGCGATGGCATAGGCGCTGGTCGTGCTGTTGGCTGAGAGAGAGAGTGTGCCTCGGCCATCTGTACCGAAGGTGTAGGTACCTGTTACTGGAAGTGACTGCTGTACACCTGTGGTGGAGTTCAGATCCTCAATACCGGTGACATTGCCGGCACCATCCATATGGAGACTTCCAATGGCTGCGAAGCCGTATGCCGTGGCCGCGGTGTGCCCAGCAGCGAAGCCATGCAGGAGGAAGGCGTAGTTGCCAGTGAGCGCAGCGTTCGCGCCGGCATTTCCGATGGTCACCGTGTAGGATTGCGTCGCGGTGGCCGGCGTAGCTTCGCCATCGGCCACCTTTACTCCGAAAGTAAAGGCACCTGGCGCCTTGGGAGTACCTGACAGCGTGCCATTGGAAGAAAGAGTAAAGCCGGTAGGCAGTGTACCCGTCGCCAGAGACCACGTATAAGGCACGGCGCCGCCAGTAGCTGCAAGAGTCCTAGAGTAAGACACGCCGATATTACCGTCAGGCAGGCTGGCCGTGGAAATGACGAGAGGAGCTAAGGCATTGACGATGAGGGAGAGTGATTGAGTAACAGTCGAGGGTGTTGTATCGACCCCCTGTACTACGAAGTTCGACGTGCCGGTCTGCAGTGGAGTACCACTGACCACTCCTATAGATGAGAGCTGGAGGCCTTGTGGCAACGATCCGCTGGCTAAGCTCCACGTAACCGGCGCGTTGCCTCCGCTAGAGGCAAGTGCAACGTTATAGAAGTTGTTTACAGTGGCTGCTGGTAGCGATGCCGTAACAATGCTGAGCGGTGCGACAATTGTAAGAGAGAGTGACTGCGTCGCCACCTGCTGTGGCACGCTGGCATCTGTTACCTGCACGGTGAAGCTTGCGGTGGTTGCCGTGGTTGGAGTACCGGCAAACACACCAGCGGAAGTGAGCGTAAGCCCTGCTGGCAGGGTACCGCTGGACTGCCATTTAAGCGTACCGCTGCCGCCGATGGCTGAGAGCGTCTGCGAGTAGGCCGTATTCTGTGCGCCATTCGGCAGGCTGGTAGTGATAATGCTGAGTTTGTTGTAGACATTAATAGTGAAAGCCTTCTGCGCAGTCTGCGGTACGGCTTCGGTATCCGTCACCTGCACAGTAAAGGTATAGGCGCCGGCGGTTGTAGCGGATCCTGAAAGGACACCACCCGCCGAGAGCGTAATGCCCGGAGGGAGGGTGCCGGAGATGGAGTTCCAGGTGTAAGGTGCGATACCTCCGGTCTGCGCGAGCGTAGCGCTATAGGCAGCGCCCACTACGTTGTTTGGCACGCTGGCGGTAGAGACTGCGAGCGTGACAGCGTTGACCGCAATGGTAAGTAACTGTGTGACTGTCATCGGCGTAGTGGCGGAATCCTTTGCACTGATGACGAAACTATAGCTGCCGTACTGGCTGGGCGATCCAGAGATAAGCCCCTTGCTGGTGATGGTGATGCCAGGTGGCGGAGTGCCCGAGACCAGCCCCCAGGTTACGGTACCTGAACCACCGGTAGAAGCCATCTGGTAAGAGTAGGCCGCGTTGATCGTGGCGGCGGGTGCGCTGGTGGTCGTGATTGAGAGCCCAGGAAAAAGATTAATCAGCGTTGTGGCGCTGGCCAGGTTGTTAGCGTTCGGAATCGCCTCCACTGCTGTTGTCATCGCAGTGTTGATGCTTCCGGGAGCCGTATAGGTGACGCTCGTGGTCGTCTGATTCGAGAGCACACCCGGTCCCTGCACCTGCCAATGCACGCCAGCGTTCGAACTATCGCCGGCAACGGTTGCGACGAAGGCAACACTTTGTCCGGCGTCAAGTGTTGGCACAGTGGAAGGAGATAATGTGACCGTGCCCCCTTGTGTCCCACTCCCGCCACAGCCTACGACTGCTACCACCAGCACTGCCAGCATTACGGAGACAAAACTACGCATTATTACTCTCCTATTAGAAGTCAAATTCCGCTCCTACTCGAATAATGCGCGATAGCTGCGCCGTGTTGGTGCCAACATTACCGAAGCTACCGCTGGCATTGAACTTAATGGACGGCGCAGCATATCCTGCGCAGGCCGCATTGGGTGTCGCCTGTGTACAAGCTGTACTGGTTGTCTGTAAAACCGTGGTATTACCCGGGAAGTAGACGGGATGATTGAAGACGTTGCTGAAAGTACCAAAAACTCCGAAACGGTAGCGAGGTGTGAGCGTAAACCACTTACGCACTTGCATGTCAAAGAGCGTTTCGCGTGCTGATCGAGCGCCACTGAGAGTGCGCGGAGCATTGCCAAGCGCCGGATTGCCCAATGAGCCCGGCACGGAAAAGGCTGCAGCATTTAGATACGGTGTCGCTGCCTGTCCATTGAGTCCGAAAGGGTTCTTCTTCCAGCCTGGATTGATGAGGGGAACACCGGGGACAATGTCCGGCCGCAGCTGGTATCCAGTGGGGAGTGCGCTGGCGCTGCAATAGTTCACCCCTGTAGCACAACCATTTACCCCTGGAGGAGTAAAAGACATGAAGTAGCCTGTGCTGCCCAGCGTGACGAAGAGCGGAAAGCCAGACTGCTCCGTAGCAATACCCGACGTCGACCAGTCCCCAATGACAGTATCCAGCCAGCGGTAGTTGGTATGGATGAGCTTTCCTCTGCCAATTGGTAACTGATAGGTATAGCCGACCTTCAGCCGGCTGGGCTGATCGAAAGTAGAGACTGAGCGCTCACCCGAAGTATCCAATGGATTCTGCATGGGCGCGGAACCAAAAGTGCCTGAGTTACCGGGATTGGTATCTGGGACATTGTCGATGCTCTTTGACCAGCTATAGAACGCAAGTAAGGAGAGACCATGCCCCATGCGATGATTCATGCTGGCATAGAAAGCATTGTAAGATGAGTTGCCAATACGCGGGAATATCTCCGCCAGTGTAGCGTTGAAGAAGTTTTGATACGGATTCAGTTTCTGAAGGTTCGACTCCTTCACTACCACCCCGTTCTGCGTAATGCCGTAGGAGTTTGGCCCGCTACCGCCAAGCAATTGCTGCGTCTGCACAGCATTCACTAAAGTCGGCACATCCGGCACATTCAATGAACCCGTCATGGCGCCTATGAGATGCGTCCCCTTGAGGCCCTGATAGCTGAACTGCAGCAGTGTCTTTGCCCCCGGTTGATACTGGATGGTAAACGAGTAGGCTTGCGTGCTAGGCACAGCGCTGTTCTGCTCCACATAAACGGGATCAAGACCAGTGGAGTAAGCGATTGGTCCTCGGCTGCCATTCAGTGCAGTAAAGGCGGATGTAAGAGGCCCCACTGGGTTAGTCATGTAGTTGGTGACAATGTTGGGGCTGGTGCCCCCGCTAAGTGATGTAATGGCCTGCGATGAGACATTCAGATTGGGATTCGGTAGATTGCCGTAGCCCGTGAGCGGCAGCCGCATCATGCCATAAAAAGCACGGATAGTCATGTGCTGAGTAGCGGCATAGGAGATGCCAATGCGGGGCTCCAGACCATACCAATTGGTGGGCCATATACCCCGGCCTGTACCGCATTCACCCGAGAAACAAAAAGCGCTGGTGGTCGGTATACCATTCACGGATCCCGGGGTATTCAATTGCAGAAAGGCCTGATTATTGAACTTCTCTCGACGAGGCGTCTCCACTTCATACCTTATGCCCAGGTTGAGTGTCAGCTTTGCAGCAATGCGCCAATCATCCTGTAGATATCCGGCATAGTAGTGCCAGCGGTAGTATGCCGGTATCGCGACTGGTGTGGCGGTATAGGAAGAGATGGTTCCCAGAATAAATGTGGCCAGCGCCGAGCCGCCGGAACTTCCATTATTCGTCTGGCTCGCACTAAAACCATATTTGCCGCCATAGGAAGAGGAGTTATCATACTCATTCGACTGGATCCATCGAGACTCCCCACCAAACTGGAAGAGGTGCTTACCATGACTCCAGGTCAGGTCGTCACCAACAATAAAGTTCTGATCGATGTCAGCGTAGGCCGTTACATTAGCCACTTGCAACGAGCCGTAAAGTGTTCCCAGCGACGAGAAGCCCTTGCCTAGAGCAGACGGCGTCAGGCCAAAGGCCGAAGCGAAGTCTTTCGTCAGCGACGAGGCTGGAGGCAGGCGCTGCTGGTTCACGCGTAGAAACGAATAGTGAAAATTGCTCACCAACGTATTGTGGAAGATGTGCGTGTATCCCAGTGCAAGATCGTGGCTAGTCGTCGTATCCGTAGCCGCCCCGCTCAACGGATTGTCAATGGCTAAAGCAAAAGAGCGAGGTGCGTTCAACGGAACCACGGTGTAGCGCACATAGATCTGGTCGATGTTGCTGAACTGATGATCCAGACGAATGGAATATCGATTATCAATATTCTGCACATTGCGCTGGTAGGTAGCGTTGTACAGATCCTGCGAGTAGGAACCGTCCGGATAGTCATAGCGGACATATGGCCCGGGATTTGCAGGTGACGGCAAATTTGCCATGACGAACTTTGCTAACGGATTCTGCGCAAGCATGAGTGAGAGATCGTCCGGCCCGCTCGGGCCCATGATCTCCTGATAGAGTGAAGACGAATTGAACGGCAGGCTATTCGGGAATCCCTGCGCATTCACTGTTGTTTGATAATCGATTGGGCCGAGCCGGGGCGCAGCCAGTGCGGCTGCATAGCCGGAGCTTTTAAGTATCGTCTGGTTCAGTAGAACATAGGTATTATGCAGCCGGCCTGCCACATCGTCGGAAGTCGGAAGCTGTCCGCGATACGAAAATGTATTTTCTACCCGAGCAGGCTCTACCGCAGCGTAGAAAAAGGTACGGTTCCGGCCATGATAGAGCTTTGGAATATAGACTGGGCCGCCAACGTAGAAACCATAGAAATTTTCATGTTGCGCATTGCGTGCAGTAGTTCCGAGAGGAACAGCATTGAAGAATGGATCTGTATGCCGCCAAGTGACTGCGCCATGGTAATTATTTGTACCGGCGCGGCTAACCTGGACAATGATACCTGCACTGGTACGGCCATACCGCGCCGAGAGTCCTGAAGTGATTACCGTTGTTTCGGCAATGTTTTTACCAGAAAGACTGATGCCTGCACGTGCATAACTGCCCTGGGTAACATCTGAACCATCAATCACGATGGAACCTGTGCCCGGGGGGCCGCCACCCATGCTGATGCTTGCACCTGGCACTACAGGACCGGTTGTAATCGGCGGATTCTCGCTGAAGACGCCACCCGGTACCGATGGATCTCCGTTAACGCCAGGCACCAAAAGCGCCGCTTCTAGTGAACTGCGTTCCGGATACGGGAGGTCTTCTACCAGGGCACGGTCCACCGTCGTTGTTACTTCAGAGGTACCTGATGAAAGCAGGGCGTTCATCGCCTCTACAGTCACTTCCTGAGACGTACTGCCTACGTGCAAAGTAACATCGATCGCGGGTTGCTGTGCAGCCCCGATAGTCACGTTATTCGTCACCGACTGCTCGAATCCGGAGTTGGTTACATTTACAGTATAGGTGGCCGGATTAAGTGAACGGACCATATACAGGCCGTCCTGATTGGTCAGGGTAGTGATGGACACGTGGGTATCATTATTCGTAACGGTCACTTTGGCATTCTGTACAACCGCACCGCGTGTGTCCGTAACTCGTCCAGTAATGGAACCTTGCCCGGTCTGTGCATGCGCCAGTGTCGACGCGAAGAGGATGAGTGTGGCCGTAAGCAGAAACAATACGTTGAGGCACCCACTCGTCTCTCTCCTAATTGCCTGAATCATTCTTGCTCCAATCTCTATATGCCGGTGAACAACTTCCCCAACTGTGCACAGCGGCGAAGCCTTGTTCTTAACGGCGTCCACGATAACGGGCGCTGCAAACAAGATGCAATGGGGACGCCTACACTTTTTATGGACTTTTCAGGCGATCGCACCTGTCCCGATGCCTCCAAATGCGATTACGCAAACACTCCAACTTGCTTGATGATGCGCAGAAATGTCCACGAAGTGCATCGGATTACATCTAGGCAAATATATTGCACTATCCGTAGGATACGGACGACACTTAGGAGTCCCATGCGTTACGTCGCTTTTCCTGCTTTTCGATCGCGGTTCGCTGTTCATGTTGCGCTATTTTGTCTTCTCAGCGCGCTTGCCTCGCCTGCGCAGAGCGTGGCTACTTTCAACCAGCGTTCGCAAGTCGTCTTGAACGCCGTGCCTCCTACAGCAGCGGCCATCGAGAGTGGCCATCATATTCAATTTCAACTGTGGGCGGCAGAGTCACTGTATCTCAAGGGGATCGATTCCGAGGCAAAAACCTTGTTGGTGAATGCCTTGCCCCAGATGCACGAGCCTGCCACGCCCACCGATGACAGCTTCAATCTTATTGCCGCAGTCGATGTACTCGAACGCTGGTCCAGTCACTTTTCGCCAAATCCCGATCCTAATCCTTCGCAGAACCTTAGTGCGGTCTTCCAGTCGACACTGACAGGCTTCCCCTACTGGAACGGCGCCAGTACATCCAATCAGCTGGTGATGGCGGCAGTAGCGCGTTATCTGACCTATGAGAAGTATCCTACTGCGACATTCGCCAGTAACTTCGCAGCCAACGACCCCAACGCTCGCACCTATCTGCTCTGTATCATGCAGCAGTTTGCCACCCATAACCTCCAAGAGTACGACTCCGATGTATATACCGGAGCTTATCTCTGGAGCTTCCGTTTGCTGGCTGACTATGCACAGGACACTACCATTCGGCAAGCAGCGCAGATGACATACGACTGGCTGCTCATCAATACAGCCAGCACGTGGATGAACAGCACGTGGGCTGCAACTTCGTATCGACGCTACTTCGATATCGCGCCGCAGAACCAGATGGAGACCGGGAGCTGGACCTTGTGGCCATTCTTCGGCGGACCGCTGCCCGGCAGCGGCTTCAATGTGGAGCTTATGCAGGGCGCCATCCAGACGATCGCCACATGCGCATGCGTTAACGGTCTGGTAGCAGAAGACGGCAAGCCTTATGCTCCGCGGCAGGAAATTATGGACCTGCTGAACTGGACAGCATCGTCCACCTCACCCACCTCGTATGAGTTCAAAGCACGCACCTATACGCCATCGCGACCTACGTATCAGTATATGCAGGATTCATACATCACTGCGAACTATGCGCTCTTTGGTGAGACGGATTTTGAAACCGGCAGTGGCACCAAGCTCGCCCTACAACCAGCTGCACAGGTTTTGAGCGGTGTCGTGTGGAATCCATCATCAGCCAAGGCTAACTACCCAAGCAACTTTTACGCTGGTGCACCGCGCTGGCAGGTTGACTTTAGCCCCACTTCGCCAACGGGATGCCCAAATAGCTCAAATGATTGCGCCGCTTCAAACCACACCTTCGGCTTTGGCCAGCACGGACAGTACTTCCAGAATGGCAACGCGCAGCTCGCTGTCTATAACTACAACATCACAACTGTCACCCCAGAGCCAAATCAGTTTTATATCTATGCGCCGCTTTGCACGAACAACCAGTATCCATACACCTTCACATCTAGTTCTACCATCCCAAACTTTCCCTGCAACACAGCCATTGTGCCGCGCGCGATGATCACCAGCGAGACCTCAACCGTCGGCCATCTGTATCTCTATTACGACAATGTGCTGATCTCGCTCTGGTTGAGCGCGCCCTTCACCTGGGATGGATTGCATGAGCTCTCCACCTATGATCCCTCTGCACTAAACGCGCATTCACTGCTGGCTTCAGCGGTGGAAGTAGCCTCACCGGAAGATTTCGCAGGCTCCACAGATGCTGTCACTCTTGCGAATTTTCAGGCTTACGTCGATACCCACGCTATGTTCGATATGAATGGGCTTTCGGGTGGTAATCCCTATGCCATTTACACCACTTCAAAGGGAGTGGTGATGAAGAATGTCTTCCAGCAGCAGAATTACATCAATGGCGCAACTGTGGATTACATCACATGGCCGCTGATGCAGACACCCTGGGTACAGCAGAACTGGCTCAGCACCGTCTCCTGTGTCTCGTGCTATGCAGGAGTGAGTCACACCTATACTATCGGCGGTGGCGGCGACCTGACGGTCACCAGCCCCCTTACCGGCAACCAACTCATCTATGACTTCACTGCAAACACCATCACCGAGCTTCTGGCGCAGACCATTACTTTTCCGGCGCTGCCTACACCGGTCACACCGAATACAACGGCAACACTCACAGCTACGGCAAATTCAGGCTTACCTGTCAGCTATACCGTCATCGGTCCTGCTACGCTCGCCGGGTCAACGCTTACCTATACGGCGCCAGGAACTGTGATGGTTACAGCAATCCAAGCCGGGAGCTCCTCCTATGCCGCTGCAACCGCAGTTTCGCAAACCATCCATGTGGTGAATGCGACTACTACCACTCTCACCACTGCGCCCAGCACTCCTCGATTCGGTGATGTCGCCACCCTCACCGCCACCATCTCGCCTGTTGCAGGATCAGCAGCCCCGACCGGCGCGGTCTCATTCTATGATGGAGCAACCCTCCTCGGCACGGGCACGATCAGCGCAGGTGTAGCAACGTATTCGACATCGTCACTCGCCGTTGCAACGCATATGCTGGCAGCAGTCTATAGCGGCGATGGAAACTATGCCTCGTCCACTTCACCAACCGTGAGTTTCACGATCGTAGCAGCGCAGAGTAGCCTCACAATCGCAGCATCACCGACACATCCCATACTCGGCGACATGGTTACCCTGACGGCAACACTTACACCAGTGAGCAGCGTCTACACCGGGGAGGTTATTACTTTTTACGAAGGCTCAACCATTCTTGGCACCGGCACACTGAGCAGCAGCGGCATTGCTACCTTTGCTGTTGCATCACTTCCCATTGGCACGCATAGCATAACGGCGCAGTACAACGGCGATACCGACTATGCACCCGCCTTCACGGCGATAACCGCCCAAGTTGTTGTCGAGCCGTTGGAGACCACGCTCTCCATTGCCGCCGCTCCCGGCACAATCGCCCTCGGAGGCTCTGTGAGCATTGCAGCTACAGTCGTCGCGACAACGGGCAGCGCTGTTCCCTCCGGCTCCGTCACATTCTTTGATAATGGAAGCTCTCTCGGTGCTTACACATTGAATGTCTCCGGGATGGCCAGGCATACAACAACGGCCCTCACCGTAGGCAGCCACACACTCACCGCCAGTTTTGCGGCGAACGGGAATTTCGGCGGCAGCAGCTCACAACAACCTGCTACCATCGTTGTCACGCCGGCTCCAGATTATTCGGCAACGACCAGTGCGGCCTCGCTCACGATATCGCCCGGCTCCACAGCCACCTCAACCATCACAGTCACACCACTCTATGGCTACACCGGCACTGTCATCTTCAGCTGCGGCCAAGGACTTCCTGCAAACATAGTATGCACCATCGCGCCTAGGACACTTTCCTTCTTGCCCAGCAGCGCAACGCCTCAGACCGCCACGCTCAGTGTCACTGTCGCAGCGACACAAAGTTCCCTGCGCAGACTTGCGCCTACGCTCGCTTGTCTTCTGTGGATACCCGGCCTATTTGTACTGGGCTTGCGGCGACGGACAATATTTATTGTCACCCTGCTATTGCTGATACCTGCGGGTGTGCTGACCGGCTGTGGCAGTAAAAGCAGCACTTCACCCAGCAACTACACAACCGGCGTTGTGATTACGGATGGCACCAACAACCATTCTCTGCAACTGGCAATTACGATTCAGTAGCCAGCACGCGAACATCGAAACCTACAAGATCCAGCGCGCCTTGTACACTATCGCCGGTCAGCGCATCACGATATCGGTGCGCCAGCGGAATGTGTTGAGCCACTGGCGTAAGATTCATCACAAACAGAATGTCCCCTTCGTCCGTGGAGCGGCTCACTACATCAACTCCAGGCGGTACATCGAGAAGAGGTACGATCCCTGTGCGAATACCAATTTCTCCAAAGAGCGCTTCATACAGCGCCACATCTACCGAACCTGCGGCGCAGTACACAACACGCCCTTTTCCATAGGCATGCATCGTTACCCCAGGCAGGCTGGCCTCCTGTGAACGTTCGAGCATAGCCATTTCGGTTGCGCCAGTGAGTGTAATCTGCTCGATATCATGTAGTGTGGTGAATGTGCTCTTTCCGAAACGTACAGTGAACTCTGGCACCTCGCCGTCTATTCGGCTCGTTGCATGTACACGCACACCAGCCATTTCTGCAAAGACACCTGGCCCAGGCAACGGCCTGTCGTGCCCTGCTGCATCGCGTGTCCCCGCACCCTGGTCAAGTACGAGCGTGCCGCCATTCTGTACAAACTCTTTCAGCTGGGCTAATGCAGCATCGGAGATCATCTGGAGCCCAGGCGCAACCACCAGGGCATAGCTGCTGAGCGTAGCCTCCGGCGCGATGATGTCGACGTTTTGCTTCAGGATCTTTACCCCTGCATAGAAACGTGTAAAGTTTGCATTATAGGAGTAGATTTTCGCATCGCGGTCGCTGCTGACAAAGCCGTGATCCCACTGATTGTCGAAGCTATAGAGCATGGCGATCTTCGCTTGTGTATGCGCACCTTGGAGCATGGGCCATAGTGTGTCCAGTTCCATACGCACACGCCGCAATACATTCACTGAAGCGCCGAAGCTGCCATCGCGCTCAAGGATAGAAACATAGCCGCGCTCGGCTCCGCTTAGCGGGGGCCGCCACTCAAAATATAAGGTGCCAAAGGAACCATAGGCTACATCAGCCATTGTCTGCAGCCGTATGGCTTCTGGTGTGCTATTTGCAGGAGGCTGGCTTCTCTGCTCGGCAATGAAAAACCGCGCATCTTTCCGACTGCAGCGGCACATGTCATGATTCATTGCTGAGTAGAACTGTGTATGGAAATCACCATCGTCAGCGATGTGGCCATAATTATCCCAAGCTGTCGCATTCAGAAACGGCTCGGAGGCACGGATGTCAACCGACCATGTAGCTTCAGGCCAGTTTACGAAGATCATCTGCTTCACGCCACCGGATCGGAGCGTGGCAGTCTCGAAGCTCAGCCATGCTATCCATGAGTCTGAGAAGAATCGGCGGTAGTCCAACTGCACTGCAGATTTGAAGCCCATCTCAGCCTGGTTTGCCGGAAATTCAATCTCATCCCATGTATCGTAGGAATTACTCCAGAATTTTCCGCCCCAGGACTCATTTAAGCTATTGATCGTTCCATAGCTTGCACATAGCCATGCGCGAAAGGCGCGCAACTCCGCAGCGCTATATGACATGAAAGGGAAACCTGCCTCATTACTCAATTGCCAGCCGACTACCGCTGGAGTTGCCGCATAGCGGCGCGCCATGGCAACGATGATTTTTTCCGCGGCCGCCTTCATCGCTGGGCTGTGCAGAGCAAAACCCTTACGGCCACCGTAGGTATATGGCCCACGCTCGTTGCCGCCAAGCACATCGGGATGTAGGCGGTGAAGCCACGGCGGAATCGATCCGGTGGGCACACCAAGCAGTACCTTGATGCCATGCGCCTGGGCCAGGGCGATTGCATCATCCAGCCAGTGAAAGTCGAAGTGCTCCGGATCCGGTTGCAGACTCGACCATGCGAACTCTCCCATTCGGATTACATTGATGCCGAGTTGCTGCATGCGGGCAAAGTCCTCTGCCCATGTGACCCGGGGCCACTGCTCGGGATAATAGGAGGCACCGAGCCAATATCTCTCCGGCAGGCTGATATGCACATTGCCCGCTGCCCCTAACCGGGGTATGGAAAGTACCACAGCGCCTACCGTCGCACCCTTGATAAACGCTCTTCGTGAGATTGATGCAATCATGTGCAGTACGGTGCGGGCTTCGGAATATCTATACTTTGAGACCGACGGTTGTTTCCGACTTTAGCGTGAGCCATATAGTAACTGCAAGGGTTTAAATACTCTTATTTCTGTATTTCTAAGTGATTTGCATTGCTATCGTAATGTGTGACGGCTATTAGAACAAGGTCCTGATAGCTCATTGCCGATATCAAAAAGTACAGAAAAGTGAGTATTGGCGTCATTGCCAAGTATAAAGAACCGTCACTATGCTCCTGTGATGCTTAAGAAGTGTAGTTTTCCTGGTGCCAAACAAGCTGGGGGATGTGCGGTAAGGACCATATTTTTGCTTGGTTGCGCACTACTCTCCTCTCTTTATTCATATGCCGCAGCCCCGAAAGGGTCGACGGTATGGGTGGGCACATGGGCGGCAGCGCCCGTGAAGGCTGAGAACACAAAAGATGGGTTAGGCTTGGCCGACACTACATATCGGCAGATTGTGCGCACTTCTCTAGGTGGCAAGGCGCTGCGCATTACACTCTCGAACGAGTTCGGAACGGAGCCGCTGCACATTGCGGCTGCCAGCGTGGCGCTGGTCAACGGACAAGACGGTACCGTGAAGCAAGCGAGGTCGGTGACCTTCAGTGGAGCATCAGCCATCGTGATTCCACCCGGTGCACTAGTCATGAGTGATAGAGTTCCACTCGAGGTAACGGGGCTTTCAAAGCTGGCTGTGGACCTCTTCATTCCCGCTCAGACGATTACTCTCCTCAGTCGCCATCACGATGCATTCCAAACAAATTATGAAGCAGACGGCGACCAGACAGGTGTCGCTGCCCTAGAAAAGCCGAGGCCCTATACACAATGGAATTTCCTCAAAGGGATAGATGTAGAAGCTCCAGCAGGCAGCGGTGCAATTGTGATTCTTGGCGATAGTATTACCGATGGGAATGGGAGCACGGCGAATGCAAGCGCCCGCTGGACGGATGTGCTGGCAGAGCGGCTACAGGCTAATCCCCAGACACGGCATCTGGGCCTTCTGAATGAAGGCATCAGCGGCAACCGGCTGTTGCGCGACCAGGGTGGGATGGATGCATTGGCACGCTTCGACCGCGATGTGTTGAGCCAGAGCGGCGTACGCTATTTGGTTATTCTTGAGGGCATCAATGATATTGGCCATATTGACCGACCGGCCTTTCCCTCAGATACAGTGACGGCAGATGATCTGACCTTTGCCTTGACACAGTTAGTCGAACGAGCACATACACATGGCATCCGCGTGATTCTGTGCACACTACCGCCTTACCCCGGCAAAGGGGCCGCGGCTCCACAGATGGTGGCGTTGCAGCAAGAAGAGAACGCATGGATTCGCAAGAACACAACGCTGGATGGCGTAATCGACTTCTATGCCCTAACGCATGACCCGGAACATCCCAGCAGTCTTTTGCCAGTCGACGATAGCGGTGACCATCTGCATCCTGGCAATGCAGGATATAAGGCTATGGGCGATGGCATTGATTTACACCTCTTCACACATAAGTAAAGGTGGAAGAGCTTGCACTATTGTCTTAGGAGAATAACCATGATGCTTAATTCGAATTTTTCCAAAGCTCTGTGTTTCATCACCACCTTACTCCCTATCACCTTGCTGACCGGCTGCGGCGTGGGTGGAGGCACAGCCAGCCAGAGTTCCAGCGCAACACCTGTCAGCGCCGCAACGCGCGGCTATGTCAATGGCGGCAATCTGCCTGTCACCGGTGCAGACGTCAATCTATATGTAGCCGGTGTGAACACACCTGGTACCGGCACAGGCTATGGTAGCGGCGCCACGCTGTTGATTCACACCAAGACGGACCAGACCGGCAGCTTTATCTTCAACAGTGGCGACTATACTTGCCCGACGCCTACGCAGCAGGCATACATTGTTGTATCTGGCGGTAATCCCGGGTTGGGAGGCACTGTAAATAACCCGTACATCACTCTAATGGCCGCGCTGGGGCCATGTCCTGCGGGCGGTAACCTGCTCATTGGCGATCTGACACATGGCATAGCGCCTATTCCCTTTATCAATGTGGATGAGATAACGACTGTAGCCGCAGTGTGGGCACTGCAGCAGTTTATGACCCCGCCGGGAAGCTCCAACACAAATGCACCGAATATCGGCGCTCCAAACACCACCTATACCAATGGACTGTCCGCGCCCAATACGCTCTCCGTGCAACCGGCTGTCGTAGGTATGAATAATGCCTTTACTACAGCAAAGATGCTGGCTGATATCGCGACGGGAACTTCTCCAAATTTGAATTATCCGTATGCCACACCAGAATCCGCGAAGATCAATACACTGGCCGATATCATTGCAACCTGCGTGAATACCGATCCAACAGCGAGCAGCATTTGCAGCAACATGATGGCAGATGCCACTCCCTCCGGCGCCACAACTGCTGCCGATACAATACAGGCGCTATGGTATATCGCGCAGCACCCAATCCATAATGTGTCGAATCTGTACGGGTATGTAACAGGCACTCCGCCGTTTTCGCCAACCTACACCGCACCAGGCACGCTGAGCGGATCTGTACCTTCGACGACTGCCTTCAACGATACGACGATTGCGATTAACTATGCACCTGTATCGAACAATCTGCCGGTGCTGGGCAAGGCGTTCGGTCTGGCCATTGATGCCTATGGCAACGCATGGTTCACAAACCAGGGACAAACAGCCGTCTCCGGGGACTCCCCTACGGGAGCCGTGGCCGCAAGCATCGCCGAATTGGGGCCGGACGGCAACGTTCTGCTTGCACCGGTAACAACATTTAATCTTTCGACGACTGGCGGCTCCGCCTCGAAGTTTACCGTGGCGCAACCTACCAATACCCGAACCATAATAATTCCGACAGTGCTAGCCATTGACCTCACGAACCAGCCGTGGTTCGTGAATGGAGACACTGCCTATACTGGTGGTTTTACAGCTTGCAGCACCACCGATGTATGCGCGGGTGATTTAGGTGTATTTAGTGCATCCAGCGCAGCATCTGTTGCCGGTGGAAGCAGCAGCACTGGCTATCTTGTGGGCTATGGGCCTTCAGGGATGGCAATCGATGGCAACAATAATGTTTTTGTAACCAATCCGGGTAATTCCAGCGGCGGCGTATCATCACGTCAGATCACCCACATGTCTGCTCTGGATGGCAGTGGCTTCACATCGAGCGCCGGCGCTGCACCGAATACACTGCCTGGTGGCTCCGCGATGGTTGCAGTGGATACAAACCCCAATGTACCGGGGGGTATTGTTTGGGTGGAAAATTTTACCGCTTGTCCACAGCCACTGGGTGGCACAACCGTGGATTTTGGTATTCTGAGCCTGTACGGTGGAACAGCAGCCGCGGCATTGTCTAAGTCTGAGGTCGCAACGACCTACGATCCGAATGCTACGACAGGCGCAGGCACCAGCGGAACAACTGGTAATTGCAATCAGACAAATATCAACATCGGACAGCTTCTACAGTCGCCGATGGCAAATCCGAATGCAATCTCCTTTGACCGCAACAATGGCGCCTGGCTGACCAATCAGATACACGCCTCCGGCGGCTTCGACGGCCTGACATACATCACGGCTCCTGCTGATGCACTCGGCACCATTTCTTCCAGCACGACACTCGTCAATGGTGTGGCCTCCAGCTCAAACCAAGGCGTGGCCACCTCTGGCACGACGATGAGTGTGCCTTACTTCAGCGAAGTAGATGGTAATAACAACGTATGGGTTTCAGTGAACTCTATCCGATCCATTGTAGAGGCTTCCGTTGACACGAGCGGAGGTACGCCGGTAATTACCCTGCAGACACCCGGACAGGGTAGTGCAATCACCGGCGCGGCTTATGGCTTGGGATTCGTGCACAATACGCTCAACTCGCGTATGTTGGCGATCGATCCATCCGGCAATATATGGGTAACCAATGAGGCAACAACCAGTTATGTGAACCAGAGCGGAAGTAACACATCCATGACGAACTCCGTGACGGTACTGGTGGGCGCTGCCGGCCCTGTTGTAACACCGATTTCGCTCCGTATGCATAACAAACTCTTGGGAACAAAACCGTAGGTCCGCAGAACGCCACGCACGATGATTGCGTGGCGCTCTGTAGTACAAGGTTTTTCCATGCGAGACTATTGTGGTGTACATTCAGATAGGCCACGGACCAAACGCAATATGCCACCCACGTCTCATCCAGAGAGAAAGCTTCCACACTACACACCTGCCTCCGGCTCAGGCGACTTTGTGCGTGACCTTGATTCCTTTGAGGACATGGGCGATGTGCCGAATGTCGACCCATTGGATATGGAAAAGCTGCTGCATGCAATCAGCTTTGACGCTGTCTCTGCGACGGAGTGGCGGTGGGAGGAGGGATGGCGGGTGGGGCCGCGCAGCATTCATGATTCCATGTGGTTCTACATTGCCGAGGGCGAAGGACACGGCTGGACAGGCAATCCCACACAGAAGTTTGAGTACCGCTCAGGCAGCCTGATCCTGCTGGCTCCGGACGTACCGCACATGATTGAACCCACGTCGCAACAGTCGCACCTTTTTGCTGTGCACTTCCACGCTCGTGCCTTCAGTGCAGTGAACGTGCTGAGTCTGCTGAGATTGCCACCCGTGTGGACGCGCCTGGATGATTCCCTGGAGACAGCCGCTACACGTCTGGCATGGGAGTTTGCAAACAAGAAGCCGGGATGGAGCGTGGTAATGCAGGCTGACGTGGCATCGGTAATTCTCCAGCTTATTCGCCGGGGCACACCCCAGTTGAAGCCGGATGTCATGCTCTCGTCACTTTCTGACATGCCGAGACTCGTCAAGGTCTTCCAATACATCGAAGACAATCTGCATAACCCAGAGCTCTCCGTAATGAACATGGCACGACACGCCTACCTAAGCGAGGTGCAGTTCCGAAAGATCTTCCGCCGTATGACTGGCGACAGTCCGCTCCGCTTTGTGCGACGTCGCCGCGTAGAACAGGCGTGTGTCATGCTTTATGCAAGCACAGAGAGCGTGAGTAATATAGCTGAGGCATGCGGATTTTCTGACGCGCCTTTCTTCCATCGCGTTTTCAAGCTATGCACTGGCCTGACCCCGCGCGAGTATCGCAATGGAGATCATCCATAATTACTTACCTTTCGGATAGGCTGCAGAGTTGCGCTGAATGTCCCATTCTTTCTCAGTGAGATTCAGTTCCAGTCCCTCTGCTGGAATTTGTACATGAGCTCCTGCTGCGGTGTTCGTAACTCGAATGCTGTCAGCCACAGATTTGAACGGCGTGTGCTCGTCGCTGGGCAAGACAATAGTGACGAGAGAGACCGTCTTACCAGCTGCAAGCAGCGGCAATCGGGCCCATGCGCTGTAGCGGATTTGCTTTTCATAAAGCTGTTTTGTAGTACCCATCTCAAGACTATCTGTAGCAGCGAAATAGACGAGTTCGCTCTGTTTATGGGCAAAGCTATCCTGAGGAGAGAGTGTGACGTCTTCCATTGGCGTACTCAGAAACCAGTTTTTACCCTGCGCAGCAACGCCAGGAATCTGCCAGACAGCACCGCCTGTCCAGCCGGCGGCAGTGGCTCCGGCGGTAAAGGTGTCGCGCACAACGATGATTCCCTCTTGAGTGAAGACGATGCGGCGAACGAGCTTTGAGTCCCAGGTGCCGTAGCCGTCGTAGTACACTTCGGCGTACTCATCCTGTCCGTGTGTCTGGGTTATGGCACTTGCCAGCGCAGCATAGAACGGTGACGGAGCAATGGTATGCCATGCCTCATACATATGCGTGCCATTAGGTGCATTGGGGATGCGAAAATCATCGGTTAGCATGGGTGGATTACCTGTTTGCTTAATGTCGTAAGCGAGCACCTTGTAATCATTTAACGAAAACTCAGCACTGGACGGCGGAGGAATCGTAACACTCTGGCCGGCCGGTGTAATAGCGAGTGAGTGGCTACCGTGACTTGCGTCGTCACTGTGTTGAGTACCGCGCGGCAGGGAGTCTGCTTCAAAATCCTGCAGTGCCTTCGTGCCGGCGGGGCCTTCAAGTCTAATGTTGTCGATGAGGATCGTATCGTTTCCATTGTAGGGCTTTGTCGCATAGCAGCCAGATGCGCCGGGGACGCCAAGATGACACTGCCCTGTCGCAGTCAGTCCGGTAAAAAGGCGTTTGCTCTGATCGGGAGCTTCACCGGGTACTCCCGGCAGAGGCAGCCGTGAGGCTTCTATACGCACCGTCTTCCAGGCACCAGGTTTCCAAGTATCCAGAGGAAAAGTGTCGCGGTCCTGCTGTAGATAAAAGGCATTGCCTCCGTCGCCTGTCTGTCGGCCCCAGTAGCGGCCGAATCCACCACGAAAGAGAGGAACGCTGCCAACTTCGTAGTACGTAATGGATCCCCTCATCTCCTGGTGAGCATGATCTCCCCAAGAATAGAGCTCCATCATAAGCATAGGCGCGCCAGGTGCAAGCGAAGACCGCAGGAAAAGCTTATCGGCATGCTCGATGCCGAAGGCATCATAGCGATGGGTAATACCTGTGACCAACGGGCTGGACAGGGGCTTTTGCGGAAGTAGCTTCAGGTCCAGTAGATCATCGGCGAGAAAGGTACCACCCATCTCGTGCAGATCGGCGTGTGCATTGTGAGCAGGGGGGAGATAGCGGACACGGCGAAGATAAAGCTTACGAGCAGCATAGGAAAATGTAGAGTCGCTGTATAGCGCTGCCGCGTACTCAAAGAGATAGAGATATGCGGTTTTTCCGCCTTCTTCGAAATAATCATCGTTGAATTCAGGAAAGTGGCCGCTGGGCGAAACCATGGCACGGAGACGGGCGAACGTGTTTCGCCAGCGCGCTGAAGAACGGAGGTCATCTTCTCTCCCCATAGCGCGCACGATTCGGATCGTTTCCACTAAACCGACGGATGAATAATTGCCGGCATTTTCGTCAAGATCACCTATAGCACTCTGCTGCTTCCACCACGCCATCATACGGTCACGTGTCGGAGCAAAATCGGGATCATGAGGAAAGAGTTGAAATGCGGCAAAACATGCACCAGACATAACCCCGAGTTCCCGGTTTCCATAGCGGAGGAGATAGCCTTTTGCCTGCTGCTCAAGAAACGCTGATCGTACGGCAGCAAGCTGCGCAGCTGAAACATGATGCGCATTGTTGAGAAGTAGCGTGGCATGTCCTAACGGATAACTGTTAAATACCTCAAAGTGTTTCTCAAGGTTAGGCTGTGCCACAAAGCTATCGTAGACAGGTTGAGCAAGCTGGCGATAAGCGTCGTCGCCGGTAACCTGCCAGAGGCGCAGCGCTTCGTCAGCAAATTCAATGGAAAGCGCAGACTCGCTGCCAGGTATGAGCGCCTGATTTCGGATATTCTGTGAGTAGATTTTAAATATCTTTTCAAAGTAGCCGTGATAGTTTGGCGTACCATCTTTTAGCGGCACAGCATAGACAATACCGGAAGGATTGACCGGCGGCACGTTTTGCGCAACAAGGCTATGACTTAGGGCGCACAGCGTGACGATCAACGCTATTTTTTTCTGCATCGGCTCCTCAAAGCTTCTCAATTCGGATAATAAAGGGGTGGCGACATCTCTGTGGGCACGTAAGGCGGAAGCCAGAAGCCGGTCTGCCGCTTAAAGTGGCGCGGTACACCCTGTGGCCACCATGCCAGCCAGCCTGCCGGGTCCGTAGAGACAGCAAAACTCTTTGCGCTCTCTCCAATCTCATTCACCGCGGTCACGACATATTCATATATGGGATCAGTCTCGTTGCGCAGAGCATTATCTGCACGACCCGGCATGTAGGCCGGCGGTGTAACATCCTTTGCGAGATCATCGAAGCTACGCGCGAGGCCGTGGTAGACCATTGTCCAGGTGCTCTGCCCCACAAGACGGCGATAGAGGCGGTATTCTGATGCGCCAAGAACCTCACCCCAGGCAAGATTCACTCGGTCAGTTGCCGTCTCAAGTGCAAGACCATCCGGAGTATCTAAAGCAGTCTCCGTCATGTAAATCGGGTATTCGTTACCCGGCACAGCATCGCCATCCTCGTTAATTGCCACGATGCGAACATGCACTTTGGTGCCGGCATGAAGGCCGTTAACGGTGATGGGACCGGCCTTTACCGTCGTAGCAGGCTTCCATGTTGCTCCTCCATCAGCGCTAAGCTCGGCACGATACTGCACAGCTCCGGCGACAAAGCCGAAGTAGACCTGCGCGACACCCTTACCATTGACGGTCCGTTCGATCTGGGGCGCGATCGGAGTAGGTGCTGAAGACGTGATCTCCCACTCATGGTGGCCGGGAGCCAACTCTACTGAAATCGTATCTCCATCGCGGGTATATACAGCTCGACTGCCATCGATGTAGCAAACCAGGGATGCGTCTGAATGCGGAGGAAGCTGCGCGGTAAGCGATGCAGGCAGCTGCGCCTGAAAGATGCCATGAATGCTACTTCCTTCGATTCGTGCACTGATAGCCGCTTCAGCATTCTGTCCGAGTTGCAGGCGTACCCCCTTGGCGGCGATGCTTTCTCCTTGAATGAGTGCAACCTCTGTTACCCCATTATTCCGATAACGAATAACCCCTGCCATGCCGGAAAACTCTTCATCCTTCGCCTGATAATGGATCGGTTGAAAGCTACGGAAGACACGGTCATGACTTGTGGCTGTGCGTATGAAGTACACCCCAGGATTTGTTGTGGGGTTAAAACCGCGATCCCATGTGTATTGTGAGAGACCTGTAAGATCAGGAAAGGCGAGAGGCACGGAGTGCATCCTCTCCATCTCCACTTCATTCTTTTTCGCTGTAACCAGAACCACACTGGCGCCGATGGCATCCCGCACAAAGCCCTTAGACATGCGCGTTGTGATCTGATCCCAATGGTCGACACGGTTCAGAATCGGCTGAAGAAAGACAATCTTCGGAAAAGACAGATCCTTTGCCGTAAACCACGTAAAGCGTGTCTCCCCTTCTGCATCATCACCCAGAATCATGTAATCCGTACCGACCAACATGACGCTTCGACTGCGATACCCTGGCCACGAGTACGGCATATGATCGTGGCGCGAATCGATCTCACCAAACTGCGCAAGTCCTAGATCATAGAGGGGGCGATCAAGCACATTTTCACCAATCGATCGCCACGCATGGTCGTGGAGCACGGCAAAGGTGGTGGTACCGGTCGCATCATCATTGCTGTGGTCGCCAGTGTTCTCCTGCTCATGGCCCGACCATGGCTGACCACTCGCATAGAAGTACAGCACCCCAGAAGAGCCTTCCCCGTTATTGCCCCAGCGATAGTTGGGGCCTTGGTCCACTTGGTCCAGATGGATGGACAACTCGTCGGGCGTATCCACTCCGGCGCGTAGGACAATCCCATGGCCCGTGTATTTCTCGCTCTTCAGATGTGGATTAGTGCCGGTGTTTTTCTGCTCCGCTTTGAGAATCTCCGTCTGCCAGTATGGTTCATCTCCTTCACCCTGAAATGGTGAGGTGCGTTGCGCGTAAGCCCACAGCAGATGCTCCGCAACAAGGGGATCATACTTCCGCAGATAATGGGCTACCACCTCGGCGTCATTCGGCACAACACCACCAGTACCGGAACTATGTGCTCCGTGCGGAGGGTACTGTCGCTCAAAACCGTTGGCATGCGTCAGAGCTATGCCGGACTTCCAGGGAGAGCCCTGTGTTGGTCTCGTCGTCTGTCCCACCCGCCAGAGAGGGTTCGGGTTCCAGACGGGAGCGGAGAGTTCGTCCACCATCCATGCTCCACGCTTTGCCATAAGAGCATTAGCGAGACGGTTCTTCCCATCAGCATGGGAAAGCGAAATCTGCGCAGCAAGGGTCGGCGCGAAGTAGCCCCAATTATAGATGGCAAGACTCTCTGTCCACCGGCCACCACGAGACTGATACGCCGCGACATCGGGCCGCGTATAGAACATGGCCTGAAGCTGAATAGTCTTCTCAAACTGCTCTGCCCATTCCTTAGCCATCGGATGCTGTGGATAAAGCACTGAAAGCTCAGCCGGAACGGAGAAGCCATCTGCTGACATGTTCGGTGTGCCGGTAATACAGATGCGTACCGGTGCAAGGTCTTCCCCTGCGTTTAAATAGGCCGAAAGCAGCAGGACAGCATCAATCTTCTTCCGTGTCGTCTCATCCATCTCGGGTCGAATCTGCATGTATTTTTCGATGATGTTGCGCACCACACGATGACTGATATTCATAACGCCTAGATCGAGTCCAAGCGGATAGTTCATCAACGGTGAGGCATGGACGAAGCCTAGTAAATCGATCGATGGAGTACTCGGCGGCCCAAGTAGCTTAATCTTCGTCTGAGAAGTGTAGACAGATGCAGACAGATAGGCTGGAGGCGGTGGTTGCAGCGAAGATGGATATTCAAGTTTCCAGTCCTTTACATGATCCAAATTGAGCGCACCGTACCACGAGCGTAACCATTGCCCATAACGCTGCTCTAGTGGTGTGGGAAAGTTGGTATTCTGCGCAAACGCACCGTGCGCGCCTTTACCCGCTGCGAGATAAAGCTGGCGCACAGATTCCGTCACCGATTCGCCAGTCTTTGTTGCCGTAAGCGCAATGTCGGTCTTTCGTTCGCCTTCTATAAGTGGCCAACGCCAGATAAGATGCCCCTCCGTGTAACGAAATGCCACACGGAGACGTGCCGTTGGTTGCCAGACCATGTATTGATGATCGTCCCACTCCTTGGTGTCCGGCACAAAGACACTTAGTTCCTGTCCTTTTTCAGCGCTTTCCCAGAAACTCATGACAGGAACTTCATTGCGTGGAGCATTACCAGCGAAAGCAGCAAGGTGGAAGAACATCTCTTTCGACGTGTCTTCGGATTGATCTTGCGCATACCAGTAAGGTTCCTCCATTATGCCGGGGGTGCTGAGCGGCTTATCGATCGCTATAGGGCCGTTCGGCTCGTTCCAACCATTGGCGCCATAGCGCTTGTCCGGATGCAGTCCGGACCAGTCCATCTCGACTGCGACATGCATCTCCGGCGTAAGACCTCGCATATGCTCTGAAAACTCCACAAAGGGATAACCAAGCACCGCTCTTAGGGTTGCCTCGTAGACCTGATCGCCGTCGAAAATGTACTTCACGCGGTAGCGGGCAAAGAGAGGACCAGACTCGAGCATGGTGGTCTCGATGCGTTGCACCTTGGGGCCTTGGGAAAGAAGCGTACTGCCGCCGATCCAGCCTTGCCCACGATCCAGCGCCATCAGTGGTCCGGGAACACTGGTCCCTTCGCCCACGGTCTGAGTATCCGGCAGCCGGATCCTCAGCAATCCGGTATCTACAACCCAACTCTGGCTGCCGTGTGCTATATGCACAGCAGGCCCGGACGCGCGTGTTGCATTCTGTACACAATCCAGATTGAACGAGTGTGTAGCTCCCGGCTCCAATGCACTGAAAAAATTCACCTTTGCAAAAGACAGTGTGCCGTCTGCACTTGCCTTCACCTCGGAAAGCTGGAAGGGTACATTGGCTCCCTTATCTCCAGTCATCTGCAATTCAGCTGCCTTGCAGGAGCGATGCGGAAAATCCACCGGATAGGTCAGCAGGGTTCTGGGCCACACGTAAAGCGAACTCTGGATGTCATCGTGCAATGTCAGTTCCAGGCTGCCCTTTGCTGGAAAGACCTTAACGAACATCGGATCCAGCGCAGATGCAGGTACGCAGCACGCCATCTGTAGAAGTCCCAGACAAAACAATAATGCACGATGCCGCGCACGCAGAACAGGCCAGAATCTCATGATTTATCTTCGCCCAACTTGCTTTGGTTGTCGCTAGAAACCTTATTGGCTCTCTTCTGCACGACGCGAGAATGGTAAAGGCTCACTAAGCTCATAGGCAATATTCGGAACACTCAGGATGATGGACTTTTCACATCTAGATCCCCTACCAATAGGGAGAAGAAATGCATAAATTACATCACCATAGCCATTGCCCATTATCAGAGGCACTTCCTAGACTCCTCACTGCACTAAGCCAGTAGTCGTCGCATGTTGTGAGAAGCAATCCATCATGATAAACAGGGGTCTTCCTCTTCCTTTCGACCCGCGAACCGGTATTCATAAACTGCCTATCTCATCCCTGGAGCGTGTTGCTCACGTCTCATCTACCATCAAGGAGAACCTAAATGAAGATAGCAAAACTGATCATCCTCGCCGCATCATCTCTTGTGCCCTTCACTCTGGCGGCGCAGACAAATCGCTATATAGACATCGAAGCCGATGCAAGCGCTATGGTGGACTCAGGCGCAGGCATTCTGAACAACGGCGTCACCTATACACTTGCTACCAAAAACGACGTTGGCACCTACGTTTTCTATCCCACGATTGAAACCAGCAATCCCCTCCTCAATCACACCACAGATTTCCGCTTTTTTATGTTGGCGCATCCTGGAACCACCACTCCCGGCGAAAAGATGCTGGTCAACCTGACTGAGAATGGACAGCCCCATGCTCCTGCATGGAACGTGATGAATACAATTGGCTTTGAAGTACGCCTCGGCGCTGATTACCAGCTTCAGACAAAAAACATGCAGCTCGTTGAATGGTGGCAGGGTAGCCCCTACGGCGCAGTTGTAGAGATGATCATCAAGCCAGGCACTAAGCAGTGGGCCATCGGCATTGAAAACAATGCCAATAATGATCAGGGCAATGGCGCGGAGATCTTTATTGACGGTCAAACACTTAATATTGGCCAGTGGTATCACTTTGTAATCGGTGTTAAGCCAAACTATGCATCTAACGGAGCCGTGCAGGTCTGGCAGGATGGAATCTATCTCATCAATCATGGCTCTGATCCAGTGGGATACAACCCGGCTACCGTTGTCGGTACAAAGGGGAATGGCGGACTGCCTATGAATGGATTCAACGTCTGTGTGGGCATGTACCGCCCTGCAAATACCAACGATGCTGAAATTTACTTTGACTCACTTCGCTGGGGCAGCAGTTATGGCGATGTAAAATAACCCATCTTAGGGGGCGGCTCATTCAGCGCCCTCTTTTCAATAGCGCTGTTTTCCTAAAACACATAAAATCCACCACTAGCTACATTGCCTGTATTGTTCGCTGGCCTCTAAACTCATTCTGCATGGCATTGCGTCGTCATCAACGATGATTGTCGGTTCACCCAAAAGAGTCCATCGTGCAAAAACTTATCGTTCTCAGCCTTACTTTGTTCAGCGCCCTCGCCAGCTCCTCTGCCCAGCAGAGTTTACCCTCTCAGCAGATTGACGAGCAGGCTCACGCTCTTCTTCTCCGCTTCACGCTGGACCAGAAACTCAGCCTCCTCGGCGGTGAAGACCGCAAATTTATTCACGGTATCCCGGAACTTCAACTCCCCAAGGTTCGCATGTCTGACGGCCCTTTAGGTGTCAGTGTCACCGTCATCGGCACCCGTGTTCTGCTTCCCTCCAACAACTATGCTGCCGGCATCGCCCTTGCTGCGAGTTGGGATCCATCCCTCGCGCGCCAGATAGGCGAACAGCTTGGCGAAGACGCACGAGCGCGCGATGTTGGCATTCTGCTTGGACCAGCAGTGAATCTTATTCGTGCTCCGATGGACGGACGTGCTTTTGAATACTTCGGCGAAGATCCCTGGCTCACTTCTCAGCTAGCTGTTAATTACATTGAAGGCGTCCAGAGCAAGGGCGTAATTGCTACAGTCAAACACTTTGTTGCTAATAACTCCGAATTTGATCGCAACCACACCAACTCCATTATTGATGAACAGACCTTGCACGAGCTTTATCTTCCTGCCTTCGAGCGTTCTATCAAAGAAGCTGGTGTGGGCGCAGTTATGGACAGCTATAACCTATTGAACGGCACTCATCTCACACAGCACTGCGCGATGAACGTCGATCTGCTACGCAAGAACTGGAACTTCACCGGCATCCTCATGTCAGACTGGGATGCTACCTACGACGGTGTACAGGCAGCGAAATGTGGGCTCGACCTTGAAATGCCCTTCGCGAAATTCATGACGAAAGAGACTCTGCACACCGCACTACAACAAGGCGATCTGGATATCGAGACAATCGACCAGAAAGTGATGAATATTCTTCGCACCGAGATCCGATTTGGTCTACTCAATACATCCCATCAAGAACCTGCTGCCGTCTACACAACTTCCTCGCGTGCACTTGCGCTCCAATCAGCGCTGGAGAGTATTGTGCTCCTGAAAAATGAAAGCAACATGCTCCCATTGAGCCGGGTACAAACGCATACGATTACAGTAATTGGACCCGATGCTTACCCGGCCGTACCAGGCGGGGGAGGAAGCTCGCACGTAGCCTCGTTTGCCCCCGTCAGCCTGCTGACTGGCATCGTCGATACGGCTGGCAAAGGCACCAGGATTCTCTATCAACGTGGTCTTCCTTCGCCCGAAGATATCTTCGCCACTACCCGCTTTGATGCACCGCTTGAGCTTGCAGCGTTCAATAGTGCTGCTTATGATGACACTCCCATTCGTGCGGAGCACGTGGAGCACATTGCAGACTGGCATCTGGACGTATGGACACCCCCACTGAAGCCACGCTACCTGCGCTGGACAGGAACGTTTACCCCCGTAGCGGCCGGCCGGTATCTCTTGCTTGCCGCAGCCCTCAACCGCGATACCTATGAAGTGCGCATAGATGGACGTACGGTGATTATGCAACCTGCCGCTGAAGGCCAGGCGCCACGCACCGCAATATTAGAACTGGCTGCGCACAAGGCGATCCATCTCGATATTCGTTATGTTTCGACAAATACAACCCCGCGCATGGGATTTGGCATTCGCGCGATCGACGATCTGATCAATCATGATGCGATAGCTGCTGCAATCGCTGCCGATGCGGTGGTGCTCGCCGTTGGCTTTGACCCGACAACCGAATCGGAAGGATATGATCGTACCTTTCAACTTCCATGGGGCCAGGATGAGCTTATCCAAGCCATCAGTGCCGTCAATAAGCATGTCATCGTAACCCTAACTGCGGGTGGGGCCGTAGATACGCACACTTGGATCGATAGTGTGCAAGCATTTCTGCACAACTGGTATCCAGGGCAAGAAGGTGGTCATGCGGTGGCACAGATTCTATTCGGCGACGTCTCACCGTCCGGCCATCTACCGGTCAGCTTTGAGAAGACATGGCAACAAAACCCGGTTCACGACTTCTATTATCCACAGAAAGGTTCAGATGACGTACATTACGGCGAAGGGCTTTTCCTAGGATATCGCTACTACACCAGCTCCAACATAAAACCTCTTTTCCCTTTCGGGTTCGGGCTAACTTATACGAGCTTCCACATGAAGGACCTGCAGATAGAGACTCCGCGCATTGCTGATGGAAACACAATTGTGAGCTTCGAAATCGAAAATACAGGCCAACAAGAAGGGACTGAAGTCTGCCAACTCTACATTGGGCTTGATCAGCCGGGAACAAAGCGCCCGGCCAAAGAACTGCAGGGCTTTGAGCGCGTCACGCTAAAGCCACAGGAGATCCGGCGGATCCGCATGGAACTTACTCCGCGCCAGCTCTCCTACTATGACGTAGCAACGCATAACTGGCAGCGGACTGCGGGAGCAACTCACATCTATGTAGGCGATTCATCAGAAAACACACCGCTACAGGGCATCCTGCCACAGCGCTAAAGAATCAGCGCGTTGTGACGGTGATTCGCATCTCTGGCTTGTTGTACTGTACTTCTTCATTCATGAGCAGAAACGCTCCAAGACCGTGGAAGTCATCCACATAGACTTTACGTGCCAAGTAATCCTCCTGCGTACCTACATTGGTCCCCTCACAGATTCCTGTGACGTGATAGTGGCCGTCGGCGCCGAGGATTACCTTTGACATAACACCACGGTACCCCCGTTCAGCTACGCTATGATAGCTAGCGTCGATGTAACCATGTTTTACTGCTACATCGAGAAAATAAGTAAACATGCTGGAGCTCGAAGTCTCCACAAAGTTTCCCGGCAGCTTTGGCTTATCGATAATTTGAAACCATAATCCTGTTTCTGGATCCTGAAGATTGGTAAGATCACGTGCAAGATTTTGTGCAATCACAATCAGCTTTTGCCTGTCGGCTTTATCCTGTGCCATCAACGGCTCCGCAGGCAGTGCATCGAGGACTTCCGTGAGAGCTACGCAATACCAGCCAATGGCCCTCCCCCATTTGACAGCAGAATGATGTGTATCAGAATTGGCCCATGTAGCTTTTCCAGAGGCATCGTACGCATGAAAGAAGAGCGGCCCATGTGGGTCACGCAGGTGCCTATCGTAGATCAGAAGCTGTTTCACCGCTTCGCGATTAGCATCCGCAGAGCGTCCATTCATCGCACCTGCGCGAATGAGGAAAGGCAGTGCCATAAAAGTCCCATCGCCCCACAGCTGATGCTCACGCCCATTGTTACTTGCATGCCAGAAGCCACCATCTTCCGTACGCGGGTAAGTAGTGAACACGCTATCAATCTTCTCCGCCGTCCGCTTATAACGCGCGTCTCCCGTGATCTGATACAGCGTAATATCTACATTGCCGGGCATAATGAAGTCCAGAGCCTCGATAGGATGATCCACGTTGCCTTTTGCATCTGAATGAGCATCTGCCCATGCCTTGGCATAATCCAGATAGCGGGAATCATGAGTGCGCTGGTATACGCTTAGCTCACCGAGTAGAAAAAGAGCGCGCGAATACTCCCATGGACCGAGATCAGCGGCCGTAGGAAGACGCGTAATGGTCGCGTCTACAACACTCCGCGAAATATCCGTTGCGCTTGCATGTACAGACATCGCAGTGACTGCTGGCACATAGCTTTGGCCAACAAGCGGCATAGTGACCGCAAAACAGAACATCAGTAGAACAATTCTGGATTTCATGAACTCTCCGCAACATATTTATTGAACGTGCGGAGACGGGACTTCCTCCTGCTTCGCATTGGAGTGAAGTATGCAGGAATGGAGACTGCATTGAAAATGGATTGCAGATGCCTAATATTGGATTTTTCGGATTGTTCGCTACTCTGTTGGCCAACTAGTGTTATAAATTGCGGACGTATAATAATGAGATATTCTGCTATTTCGACCTGTTTTGCTCTTTGCCTGCTATTCCTCGCCGTGTGCTCCGCGTATGGGGCTGGTCAGGCACCTTCCGCTTCCACCGTATTTCACGTGCGTTCTCGGCTGGTGGTGCTGGATGTAGTGGTGACTGGCAAGGATGGTCAGCTAGTTCCGGGGCTGATACAGCAGGATTTCCAAGTGCTAGAAGATGGTAAGCCGCAGAAAATTCGCAGTGTAGAGTTCACAGCTTCCACAAGCGCACCTGCCAGCCACTCTAAAAGTGTCCTGGTTCTGGATGAACTGAATAACGCGGTGGAAGAAAGCAACCACGCCAAGGCCGAGTTAGAACACTATATTTCCACTCTTCCTGAAATCCTGCTGCAACCCACCATGCTCATCGCAGTCAATGATCAGGGATTCCAGATGCTGAGTTCTACCACCCGTGATCGGGAGGGCCTGCAGCGGGCACTACATGCCGAACGTAGCCAGATCCCCTTTGACTTCAACCGGCACGATTATGAGGCACGCCTACGCATTACGCTCAACGCATTGCGGCAAATCGCGCTCTCCAGCGAGGATTCCCCGGGCCGTACAGAATTGATTTGGGTGGGGCATGGATTTCCCAGTGTAAACCTGGAAAATGTTGACGCCACGCTCTCAGATGCAATGCAAACCATGATCCGGAAGATTACTAACGTACTGCTTGAGGCCCGTATCGTGGTCTACCGCATCGATCCTGCGCCTGTGGGTTCGGGGCATCTACTCGAAAGCCCCGAAAATATGGATGCGGCCTTCGACGACTCGACAGAGCCCTTTGCAGAGAATATTGGTTTTGATACGCTTGTACGGCAAACGGGTGGTACCGCCTTCTATAACCGTAATGACGTGGATAATGAGGTGGCACGAGCCGTCACCCTTGGCAGCACCTTTTACACAGTCACATATATCCCGGCAAATGACAGCGCAGAACCCGCATCTTACCGCCACATTCGCGTCGTGATGAACCGTCCAGGACTGCACGCCAGCACACGACAAGGATACTATACCGACACACAGCAGACGACTCAGCCAGCACCGGATGTACCCCTTACGGTGGATGCAGCGATCGTTAATGATTTGAACTATACCTCTCTGCAAATCCGCGTGAGCCGCTATATACGTAGTGGAGATGGACACAGCACCATCTACAGGTTGCAGCTTGCTCCACAGAATCTACAGTGGAGTGTTGCAGACGATGGCAGCCGCACATTGCATCTCATGGCCGCGGCAGCCTCCTACACTGCGGCACATAAGCCGCGGTCTTACACGCGGCGCTCCATTCTCTTAAAATTTTCCGCCAATCAGGACGCTTTAGCTCCCATCTCACTGGACCTTCCGTTGCATATTCCAGCGGACGCCACGAGCCTGCGTGTTGTGGTCCTCGATACAAGCAGTGGCAAGCTTGGCAGTACGAATGTTGATCCGCTTCCTGTCAATGCGCGAACTACACCTTAAAAGAGGAGCCCACGATTTGCATGTCGCTGCTTGGCTTCGTTGCTTGCCTTAACATGGCACTTCTTCTCGCTGGATATTGTACAGAAACGATTGCGTAGCGCTACCGCAGAGCTCTTTCATTCAAAAATCGGATCTGCATGGGAACTGAGATAGCAGTCCCAAGCGCATTCTGTAATACGATATGATCGTCGGTGCAGCTTACACCAGTTACACGTCCAAATCCCGGCGGCGTCTTCGCCATCCCCTGGATATAGCGAATCTCGAACGCACTGCCATTGAGGTCATGATGCGTGCGGATCCCGCGTCGCGAGAGCAGGTTCTCTCGGCTAGACTCCGGTATACCGCGGTCAAAGTAAGTGCAGGCATCCTCCAGCCCGAGAGCACAGTTGCGACCATTCCAAGGCGGATTGTGGCGACCGTGATTCTCCATCCAGATAATGGTCGATGGAAGAATAAGAGGATTCTTTAGTGAGAACCACACATAGCTTTCTACGGTATTCACTACGGCGGTCCAGGCCGGGCCGTTGTGATCATGAGCGTTCGCAAGCTGCAATAGATCAGTGAATCCGCGACGCGCGGGATACGAGGCACAGTCCTGCGCCGGCAAATGTTTGAAGATGGAAGGAACACTGTCGAGCGCAGCAAATTCGGCTCCGATTTGCAGTGACTGATACTCCCCCGCTGCAGGATCGCCGAACGGAGCGGGATAAACCATTCCGAATTCCAACGGACTAGTTGAGAGAAGCAGCGACCCTTCTTGTTGCGGCGAACGCAACACAGCGTGATGCGCGAAGGTAACCGGTCCAGCGAACCCGTGGATCGTGGTGCAGTCATAGACTGCGTTTTCTCCCTCCACTAACGAATACGACCGGATCACATGGCCAGGACGTGCGTGTGTCTCCATACCAAGAACAAGAGTCGTGACGCGGCCATGCGATTCGGCAGCCTCCAATTGCCATAGCTGCCCGGAAGTTTCACCATGCGGAGGATGTTTCTCTTTGCAGTCGGGGTCACTGTTCGCACCGAATGGCAGGCAGAAGAAGTCGCCGCGCAACGGAATCTCCGACCGCCCAGATTCAAGCGATGTCTTTTCGCCTTGCCACGGGCTGATGTAATACGGCTGCACTAACTCTGCAGTGTTGCGATAGAAGGACACTGGAGCCATATGTGCGCCCAAACGCGTGACAGCCATCTCAACACTATCGCTTGCAATGACCCACGACGGCTGAGAGAGTATCTCGCGCTCAGTGACGATTGACATAGCTATTCCGCGGCCTGGAGTTCCACTTCCACCATCTCGCAGATCGTATGTAACAAGAGCTTGTGGCCCTCCTGAATGCGAGCCGTGATGGTGCCGGAGACGATCATCTCAATATCCGCCAAGCCTGCGCACTTGCCGCCATCCTTGCCCAGAAAGGCAACGCTGATAACTCCCTGCTGCTTTGCCGCAATGAGCGCACGGCGCACATTTTCGCTCTGCCCGCTGGTGGTGAAAGCGGTCAGCACATCGCCGCGACGGCCGAACGCCTCCACCTGCCGGCTGAAAAGGTCCTCGAAGGCATAGTCATTGCCGATAGCGGTAATATCACCGCCATGTGTAGCAAGCGAAAGCGCAGCATACGGCTTGCGATCCTTGTTGAAGCGGCAGACAAATTCCGTTGTCAGATGTGAGGCATCCGCCGCGCTGCCGCCATTACCGCAGGCCAGCAACTTTCCGCCAGCAAGCAGAGATTTTGCAATCGCCGCAGCCGCTGCATCCACCTGCGGCTGCAGGGCCAGCAGCCGCGGCAGCATCATCTTTACGTCTTCTATATTTTGATTGAGGAGACTCATGATCTACTTTCTTCGTTGCCCGCTATGCAAGCTTCTCGTAATAGTTGACGATGTAATCCTTGACGGCATCTTCCAGCGTATGGAAAGGAGCTTTGTACCCCGCGCTGCGCAACTTAGTCATTTCTGCTTCCGTGAAGTACTGATACTTCCCACGCAACTGCTCCGGCATCGGGATAAACTCAATCTGCTGCTGCAGATTCATCGCGGTGTAGACCGCCGTCACCAGGTCTTTCCATGTCCGTGCTTTGCCCGTACCGCAATTGAACAGGCCTCCTTTGCCTTTGCTCAGCGCAAAGTGCAGCGTCACAGCAACTGCATCCTTCACATAGACAAAATCGCGCATCTGCTCACCGTCCGCATACTCCGGACGGTAGCTCTTGAAAAGTTGGACCTTCCCTGTCGCCTTGATCTGCTGGTACGACTTTGAAACCACAGAGCGCATATCGTTCTTGTGATCTTCGTATGGCCCGAAGACATTGAAATACTTCAGCCCAACGATCTTGTTGAATAGCTCGTGCTTTAGCGCCCACAGATCGAACATATGTTTGGAATAGCCATACATATTCAGCGGATGCAGGGTAAGCGTGGCAGAATCGGCATCGGAGTATCCTTGCGCTCCCTCACCGTAGGTAGCGGCGCTGGAGGCATACACAAAACGCGTATCGTTTTTCAGACTCCACTCGCATAGAGTTCGGGTGTAGTGATAGTTGTTGCGCAGCAGGTAATCCGCATCGCGCTCGGTAGTCGCGCTGCACGCGCCCAGATGGATAATCGCCTCAGTACTGCCCAGCTTGCCGCCTTCGACCAGGGAAAGGAAGAAATCCGGGGAAAGAATCTCTTCATAGCGCAATCCAACCAGGTTGCGCCACTTGTCATCCGTGCCCAGCAAGTCCACCAGAATCAGATCATCGTGTCCTCTGCGATTCAGTTCAGCCACGATATTGCGGCCGATAAATCCGGCCGCGCCCGTCACCACAATCTGCTTGCCCATTACTTGCCTGCCTTTCCATAGACTTTCAGAATGCGCTCAATGGTTCCGGTTGTTGACTTGCCATCCACCATGTCAGCCAGCACTACTTCGCCGCCGTTGGCCTCTACCACCTCGCGGCCACTCACATAGTGGGCCCAGTCACTTCCCTTCACCAGTACCTGCGGCAGGATCTGCGCAATGATGTCCTTCGGCTCTTTATCTCCAAAGAGCACAACGTAATCTACCGCGCGCAGCGAGCCGAGCACGTAGGCGCGGTCTTCTTCGTTATTGATTGGGCGGTCGTTGCCCTTGTTGCTCTTCACCGATGCGTCCGTATTCAGGCCGACCACCAGAGCATCTCCCCGGTTGCGCGCAAACGTCAGGTACGTCACATGGCCGCGATGCAGGATGTCAAAGCAGCCATTCGTGAACACCAACTTCTTGCCTTCGGCCACTAAACAATCACGCTCGGCACGCATCTCCGCCACCGTCAATATCTTCGGACTACTTACTTCCATCTGTGTTTATCCTCTCTGGTTGCTGATTCACTTTCCCGTCGCTACAGGGACTTCGCTGAGCTGCAATATGTTTAGAAGTGCAGTCAGTTGGCTGAAGTCCGGCACGAGTATCTGTGCTCCTGCGCGGATCAACCGTTTGCGTTTCGCCATGTTCCATCCAAACCTGCGCACTTCGTCGCTTGCTACGCCGATGCAGAGGCCTCCCCGCTTCTGTGTTTCCCTCATTTCAACCGGGCCGTCGCCGAAGGTGGCGAATTCATGTCCAGAAAGATTGTTTTCGCGAATAATCCTCTCCAGCACGACCTTCTTTGCCTCGACCTTCACATCTCCGACAGCCCCGAAGATGCGGCCCTCAAAGAGGTGCGCGTAGCCCATGGCCTCAGTCTCGGCCCTCACATCTGCTTCGTCGGTACCGCTGGCCAAGTAGAGTTTGACGCTTCGGTCATGCAGCGACTGCAACAGCTGACCGGCATTCTTCACCTGAAAATCCACGGAGTCGAGTTCGCCGCAGGCTAACTTCTTGACACGCGTATCGATCATTTTGAGCAACGCTTTGTTGTAGATCGCTTTATAGCCATGCTCGTCCAGAATTTTGTCTTCCGGTACAAAGCCTGCCTGCCGCACCAGCTTCACCAGACCCTGCATTTGTACCAGCGTCTGGATTCCAGTCGTACGATCTATAAACTCACGCGACATCTGAGCTACATGCTCATAGACGGTCTCGTCCACCGTATCGAAACGGTCGCCAAGAATTGCGCGCATCATCATCGGCTCCATGATCTGTTCCCAGCCTTCGCGCAGCACTGAAATGGTTCCGTCATGGTCGAAGATGCAGTGCTTGATCGCCAGGTCCGCGGGGATTTCCCCAATCACTTCGATATCAGTCCCTGGCAGCTTCTTTGCATGCCGTGGCGATTCGGCCAATTCTGCCTCGAAGATATAGTTCAGATCACTTGCGACGGCGCGTATCTCCTGCGGTGTTGCGGTACCCGTAGTATGCAGCTTACGCACAGTCACCGTTGCAACCACATTGGCGAGCTGCGCGGCGGTAATGGAGTCCTGTCCGCTTCCAAGCGCCGCCGCGATCGACGCAACCACTGCATCACCCGCCCCCACCGTATCGATCTGCTCGATGATCTGTAGACCATTGATCGTCGTGACTTTGCCCTGATCCGCAACCACGATTCCATGTTCACCGCGCGTGAGGAATACCGCATTACCAGTCTTTGCGTTGATGCTGCGGGCAAAGTCCTGAGCCTTCGCCAGAGGAAGATGCCCCTCAAATCTCTCCCCCAGAAAGACTCCAGCCTCCGCGGCATTCAGTTTGAGCACCGCAGGCCCGTAGCAGGAGGCATAGTGCCGCGCATCCACCACAAACTGGACATTTGGATTCTGCGCCATGACAGCATTAATCCGTTCAATCATTTTGGGATTGCTCAGCCCGCCCGGCACCTGCTGGTTCAGGATGACGATGTCGCTTGTTCGGGCTGCAGTCGCCAGGCTTGCGATCAACCGATCCTGAAGCTCTGCGGTCGTTTGATTGAATGCGCCAAAGTCAACGCGGTTCTCTTCCTCCTGGCCACGCATCGGTTTGACATACACCATGGTCTGCCAGTCGGCGGCTACCTCAAATCCATCCAGATTGGCTCCTCGGGCCCGTAGCAGGTTCACCAGCTCGGCGCCAAATACATCCTGGCCAGCAACTCCAATTGCTCGCACTTCACCGACCCCAAGGTCAATCAGGTTGGCAACAACATTGCCGGCTCCGCCTAGCGAATAACGCTGCTCGCACACCCGGCGAAGCGGGAGCCCGGTTTCCACCGACGATTCCACCTCCCCGCTCTCCAGAAACCAGTACACGTCTAGACAGAAATCTCCGAAGACGGAAGCCCGGACTCCAGGGATATTTCTAAGGGAAGATTCAATATTGAGGCTTATGGCCATTGCAATGCTCCAGTTGACAAGTTATTATTACAGGTATAGAAAATTACCAGCACATTATTGTCGGCAATGAGAAGATACCCCGCATTTAACGCAAAGTCTAGAAAGCATGCGCTAAAATCTGTATTAACAATTTATGACTAAGCACCAGCAACTTTTCGAGGCTCTACAACACCAGATTCTGCAGGGGAAATATGCCCATAACCGGCGTTTGCCGAGCGAGAGTGAACTAGCCCTACGTTTTCATGTGTCGCGGCCAACCGCGGCCCGCGCTCTTAAGGATTTGCAGGCACTGGGCATCATTACGCGACGGGCCGGCTCTGGCAGCTTCCTCACGACTCCGGCACAACCAGTGCAAGCAGCGCGTAACAAAACATTCGGCCTATTAGTACCCGGGCTGGGAAAGACCGAGATACTCGATCCGATCTGCAACGAGATCACGAGGTTCGCGCAGTTGCTGGAATGTACAGTGCTGTGGGGCGATGCTGCACAACCCGTCGCAACCGGAGAAGATGCCCTTCATCTGTGTGAGCAATATATTCGGCGTGGCGTGGATGGAATTTTCTTTGCGCCGATGGAGACGGTACCCGACCGTGCGCTGTGGAATCAGCGGATAGCGGACGCACTGGTCAGCGCCGGAATTCCCATGGTGCTGCTTGACCGCGATCTGCGGGAGTTTCCTGCGCGCAGCAATTTCGATTTGATCGGCATCGACAACTTTCGCGCTGCCGTTATCGTAACCCAGCATCTTCTGGAAGCCGGCTGCTGTCGCTTGTGTTTTCTGGCTCGACCAGAATATCCCTCCACCACGGACCTTAGGCTTGCAGGTTGCCGTGAAGCAGCGAATCGCGATGGCAACGGCGCTACAGTCGTTGCACGATTCATCAATCCCGATAATAGAAGCGAACTACAGACGATGCTGCAGGAATACCAGCCTGATGGAATTCTGTGCGCCAACGATCAGACGGCCGCACTCCTGCTCCGTTCGCTGAATGATTTGGGCGTACGTACGCCATCTACTGTTCGTGTGGCGGGATTTGACGATGTCCAGTATGCGACGCTGCTGGCGGTTCCACTGACTACCATCCGCCAGCCCTGCCGCGAGATTGCGCGCGCTGCAACGTTGGCGCTGCTGGAGCGCACCAATGATCGAAGTATTCCAGCTCGTGAGATTCTGCTTCCTTTTGAACTGATCATTCGGCAATCCAGTGGCAGCTAGCAGCTCTCTAGCGAAAGACAATCTGGTTTCCATCCGGATCGTCGACCAGTAGACTGTCGCCTTCTCGCCGGTATGAAATGCCCCGCGCGCGTAGAACAGCAGATGCAACTGCAGTATCCGCGGCCAGAGTAACACGCGCTTTGAAACCAAGTGCGGCAGCAGGAACCATCTCCAGCGTTTGGCCGGCAGCTCCAGGAATGGAAAGCAGCGTATGGCCCGCAGCACCTGATTGGATGAAGCTGGCTTTATCAATATAAAAAGTAGCCGCCCCAATCGGATCATTGACCGCAACGGCAACCGAGATCATGCGCAAGGCGATGCGTTTCTCACCCAGATGCTGGCCCACATCACGGGAATGCAGGGAGCCATGCATATACTGGGTGTATTCCATATTCTGTAGACCAGTTGGCGATAGAGGACCCAGCATGCTGAAGAGCAGGTTACCCGCCCCTGCCGTCTTGACCGGCGTCGGAGTCAGGCCTTTGGCCACGTAGTAATCATGCGCCGATTGCAGGTTCCTGCCTTCAAAGCAAAGATGCAGGAAACCAACCTGACTATCCTTCGGTGTGGCAGGATATAGCTCAATGAACTGGTGGTCATTGAGCTTGATGAATGCCTCATAGACGGCGCCATCACGGGAAAGCGCGAAGGCACGAACAAAACCAAGCTTCTCATAGAAAGCGGTAGAGACGCTGAGATCGTGAACGCGGATGGCAACATGCGCAATTCCCGCCAGCTCGGGAGAGGGGATAGTTGCCGGTGGCTGCGCGAGCAAAATTGACGTGCAGCAGGCTAGAGTCATACTCAACGCGAAAGATTTCATCTTCATCCCTGCACCATCGATCAGTTTGCCACGCGTCGCATGTCATAGTTTTTCATGTAGCGCGCGAAGCCGGCAACAAATAGCATACCCAGTAGTGGAACGATGAACGCGTGAGCGGTGCTGTGGATCTTCTCTGCAAGCAAACCCATGAGCGGGGTAAACACGGCGCCACCGACGATCGCCATCACGATGAACGAGCCGCCGATGTTGGTGTTCGGTCCCAGATCCTTCAATCCCATGGCGAAGATCGTAGGGAACATCAGCGACAGGAAAAAACTTGTCAGCAGAAGAGCGATGAGGCCGGCCCAACTCGGATGGAGCAGAGCAAAAAGAATGAGGCAAGCATTGGTCACGCCGTAAATCGTCATGATGTTGCTCGGCGAGAAGCGATGCATGAGACCAGTGGAAGCGAAGCGGCCAATACCGAAGACCACGAGTACGCACGCCAGCAGAACACCGGCGAGTTTGTCAGTAGTATGCGCATACTCGCGAGCATATTGGATGAAATAGCTCCACAGGCATACTTGGGCGCCGCACTGGACAAACTGCGCCAGCACAGCGAGAAGGAAGTGGCGTTGATGCAATAAATCCCGCCAGTTCCCGCTGACTTCCGCCTTGTGCTCCCGCTCCTGCAGGAAGCTTGGGAACTTCGTGAGGCCGATCATCAATGCCCAGATGAGCGCAAAACAGCCAATCACCAAATATGGTGTGACGACACGGAGAGTCTCCGCATGCATATAAGCCACATAGGTTCCGTTTGCCTGCTTAGCGGCGATCTGCGCTGGTGAAAGCTCTACACCGGAGAAGATGAAGGCGGTTCCCAGCAGAATGCCGGTGATGCACCCCAGCGGGTTGAACGCCTGTGAGAGATTGAGCCTGCGCTCTGCTGTCTGAGACGGACCGAGTTGAGCAATGAATGGGTTGGAGGCTGTCTCCAGAAAAGCGAGTCCACTCGCCACGACAAACAATGCAGCAAGGAAGAAGCCGTATTTGCCTTCATTAGCCGCAGGCAGAAATAGGAAGCATCCGGTTGCGAACAGGCAGAGCCCGGTAATGAAGCCGTACTTGTAGCCACGCCGCTTCATCAACAGTCCAGCCGGAAGCGCGAGCAGAAAATAGCCCATGTAGAAAGCTGATTGTACGAGGCCTGCCTCAAACCGGCTGATGGCAAATGACTTCATAAACTGCCGGATGAGCACATCGTTCATGCTGTTGGGAATGCCCCAGAGAAAGAACAGGCTGGTGACCAGAGCGAACGGACGACCCACGCCGGGGGGCAGAAGCGGAGTGGGCTCAGAGGATGTGCCTTCCATTGTATTGCTCAACTGACTGATCGCGGCCATTCCTATCCTCACATAACAGAGGTGTCATCATGGCGACCAGGATTACAATCCTCTGAGCATCCATGCGAGCATTCATGTTTTTACGCGGTGGGGCAAAACCGGTATATTCACACGTCGTGAACGATAGTGGTTTGCGGCAAAGATAGGCAATAACCATCCCGGTCGAAGTTATGCATTTTCCGACCAACCTTAGCAGGTGGAGTGATCTGGAGGCATGCCTCAGCTGAGGAGAGACCAGGTCAAACATTTTTTGCGTCGTCAACCTTGTCCGGTGTGAGCAGTAGACTCGTTGCTGAATTATCCGTCACTTCCAATTGAGCGTTCGTAATAGACGAGGCAGTGAAGGAAGCGGACATGCTCTCACATGGATGTGAGTTAGTTGGAAACGCCCTGCGCTCCCATCTGAGCCGGAGACTGTAGAAGCTCTGGCTTTCTTCAGCATCGTCACATTCGGATGATAGGCTCCGCTGGGCACAAAAATACTGCAGTGCTGGGTCGCTAGACAAATAGCATCGTAGCTCCAGCCTACGAGAGATTGTAAGAACGATGACGACTGACTCGTGCAATTTCTGGCTCTTATTGGAGCAAGCCCGCCGGGTGGGAGGGCAAAGCGCTCCTGCTGCGATTGCAGGAGCAACGCCCGGGGTGGGAAGGGCGGGCGCAAAAATGGGGCCTGCATATTTTCGCAGACCCCAAAGTGATTCGGTTTCAGCTTAGGCTGTCGCCCACGTCGCCGCTGATCTCGCGCAGTTCAGGAAGCTCCGGCCCGTCGGTCTGCGAGACATCGAAGACCACGGCGGAACGGAAGCCAACCAAGACAGCACGATTCTGCTTGGTGATGTCCTTCTCAGCCTCTTCCTTCGGCTTGCGCTTGATGCCGATGATGGGGGCAAGGATGCGGATGCCCTTCTCGCCCTTCTTCACGCGGCGGCCCAGCTGGTTCCACGCATACAGGAACAGGCCCGCTGAGGTAGGTGGCGGAGGACGGCCATCGCCGGCCGCAGACAGGAGGAGCCTCCTCCCTCGGAAATTATTTTTTACGATCTTTACTGAATTCGCTTGACACGCACTTAATCGTCGTAGACTATGCAATTACTATAGTTGCACAGTACAGGGAGGACTCGATGGACAAGAAGCTAACAATTAACGAGTTGGAGCGCCTGCTCAATACCGAGGAAGACACTCCGATCCAGATTCTCCCCAATGGAGAGATTCGGGCCGAGGGTCAGACAAGCACGTCAAACCTCGGGGGCAAGAAGCCTCTAACGATGCGCGAGAACCTGGGCGGGGAATACTGAGGCGCTATGGATATCTACCGCATACAACGAGAGTTTGCCGAGGCCCAGAAGACCTTCGCTTCCCTTCAACTTCACCCCACGACAGACGGCAAGGTATATGCGAAAACTGCATTGCAGGCCGTCAAAGGGACCTACGTCCTTTCAATCAAGTTTCCAGAGAACTATCCGAACGAGATGCCAAGGGTATACGTCGATGCACCCGTTATCACTACGGCACCACATCGGTATAACGCCGGAAACATCTGCTACATGCACCCAACGATGTGGAACCCCGGCATCCATCACCTTGCTTTCGTGATCGGACGCGCGGCGAAGTGGCTGAATAAGTACGAAATTTGGCGCGAGCGCGGAGCTTGGCCCGGCGCGGAAATCAAACACTGACAGAGGCTACCTTGAAGATCGATTTCAAGACATTACCGATGATGGAATTGCGGAGCTCTCCCGGTGAAGTACTGGACCGTGTAGCGAGGGACGGTGAAGTGTTCGTCGTTGAGCGAAACGGTCAGCCGAAAGCTTGCCTCGTCCCCGTCTCCTTTTTGTTGCCAGACATTTCTCCCGACCGCATCAACGAGGAGCTGACTAATCTCGGCGAGAAGAACGAGAATTTCAAGCTCACGATCAATGATCAAAAGGAGTTAGAGATTAACTTCCACGAGGTTGCTGCTGGCGAGAGTCTCGTCATGAGTATTGTCCTGCCTCACGGCTATCCAGATTCGGCGCCGCGCTTGTACGCCGCTCCAGTTCCGGCTGAGACACCGCATCGGTGGCCTGACGGCTCCCTATCAGTATTCGGCGCGACGGCAACGTGGAATGCAAAACGGAATGATGTGGTTTACGCCCTTGGTTTCGCAAGACTTTGGCTCAAGCAATACGCCAAATGGCGGAGGACCGGGGAATGGAATGGAAATTGATGAGCGGAGGCTCCATGAATAAGGACAGAACGTTCGATAGAATTGAATCGTTGTTCGATGTACGGCTGTTCTCTGACGTGAGGGTATTCATTGCTGGATGCGGCTCTGGCGGTGCCAGTGTAGCGTTACAGCTCGTCATGTCGGGCATTCGTAATTTCACGCTGCTGGATCGGGACATTCTGGAACCCGAGAATGTCATCCGTCACGTTTGTGGCAGGCGATACCTCGGCTGGAAAAAGACGGAGGCCGTCGCAGATGTGCTACGTGATCGCAACCCCAATATCGACATCAACACGATCGATGACGATCTGATGAGTTACCCGGACCTCGTTTCGGAAATGCTCAAGTGCGATGTTGTGGTTCTGGCAACGGACAACGAACCATCCCGATACAAGCTCAACGAAATCTGCGTGCAGAACGAAATACCGTTCGTAGTTGGCAAAGTCTTTACGCGCGGCATCGGCGGCGAGGTCTTCGCCTACAGGCCGGAGGACGGGGGATGCCTTGCGTGTCTCGAGTCCTTCCTTCAGCGAACAACCTTCCGCGAGGGCATCAAGGAGATCGACCTCGTGTCCGAAGAGGAGCGCGAGAAAGTCTATGGGATGGAGATCGAAGAGATTAAGGACTCGCCAGGTCTTGCTGTGGACATCTCCTTCATCACGTCTTTTCACGCCCGCTTTGTTCTGGACGCCATTGCCCGACAACTCGCGGAGCGGCCCAAGTTCCTCACTTTGCTCAAAGAAAACTACATCATTTGGGGAAATCGCCCTGTCCACCCATTCAACAAGGATTTCCAGCTCCAGCGGATAGAACTACCGCAGCAAGAGTCGTGCGCCGTCTGCGCAGGGAGGATCGTCAACCATGTCCATTTTTAGCAGATCGAAAGACACACCCATCTCGATCACAATCGCCAGAGGCGTGCTCGACTCGATCTTCGACGAGTGTGACCTCTATGATTCCCACGAAACCGGTGGTCGCCTGATCGGTACCTACTCGAAGAAGGGCTCCCACTACGACATACAATTACAGGGTGTCATCGCGCCTGGTCCCGCCGCCCAGCGTTCGGCAACAAGTTTTTTTCAGGACGGCGAGTACCAGGAGGCGCTCTTCCGCAAGATCGAAGAAGAGCATCCGAACATTGAGCATTTAGGAAATTGGCATACCCACCATTGCAACGGTCTGGCCACGCTAAGTAGCGGCGACCATGCTACCTATGGTCGGATCGTCAACCACGAGAAGCACAATACCGATTTCTTTTATGCGCTTCTGGTCGTAAGGAAGACGCCCGATAGTGACACCCGCTACTCGATCAAGCACTTCATCTTTCACCGCAACAGCAACAGGGTCGATGAAGTTCCCCCATCGCATGTGCGTATCGTCGACATGGCTCCCCTTCTTCCTACAGGCGACAAGCACCGGAAAACTGCTTCAACTTCGGCCCTAACGCCGGAAACGCCGGCGTCGCTGAATGTCGAACGGGTCAGGGACCAGGAATTCTTTTCTGACTTTTTCCCCGGCCTTAAGGCGCTGTTTTCAAAGAGCGCGAACGCGCTCTATTGGAAAGGCAGCCTCGAACTCGTGGATGGCTCCCATGCCCAGGTCGTCGCCATTGAAAACTTCGACACCGGCACGCCGGCCTACTCGATCACAACGGACTTTCAACAGCGCAAATTGACAGAACTGATCGAGAAGTACAAGAGCCTCCCTTTCAAGTCCGCGCGCCATGCCGTCCTGGCATTTCAAGCGGATCTGAATCGGGTTCTTTATCAAAATCAGAAAGGATAGTTCGATGAACATCATCACGGCAGGAGTAGGTCAAGGCGCACTCACAATCGTTCGGCATGGTGGCGAAGCCATCATTGTTGATTCACGCATTCCACCCGCCGACGATGATACCGTCGCATTCGTCAAAGAGTTGCTGGCTGTGTCGCTTAAGGGCCACTACGTGAAGGGATTCATCCTCACAGGGTTCGATGATGACCATTGCGACACGGTCGGCACATCGATCATCATGCGGAAATACCGGCCCGATTGGGTGATGTATCCGAAGTACTATAAGGACACGAGCGAGGCCAAGTCGGTCTTCGCCATCATCGACGAAGAGGAGCGTACGCGTCGCACCTCGGCCAAACCACTCAAGCGCGTTTCAGTTCGCCTCGACCGACTGGCCGACCGTAAGCTCTACGGACTGTCAGACCAATTTGACTTTGAAGTGTTCTCTCCCCACATCGAGGATATGGATTGCTCGAACAACTGCAGCATCGTCCTGAAGCTGACGGGCCGTGGCCCGCGCGGATTCTCGTACCTGATTACTGGCGATACCGAAAACGCGCGGTGGGATACCATCACACGTTTGTTCGGAGATGCGCTCAAATCTCATGTCATGGCGGCTACGCATCATGGCTCGAAAAACGGTACTCACCCGGCGTCCTTGCTTCAGATCGCCCCACACACTATTTTGATCAGCGCCGGAGTAGAGAGCCGCGTTCTCCCAAGAGGACGTCAATCGACCAGCTAATGTGCTTTGGGATGTAAGTCAATATCGCCTCGCTCTGGCAATGTTGCACGAACCGAATTTGGAACGCCATCAAGGCTCGGAGTGGCAGCTTTTGTTGATGCTAGGTCTCGCATCGCGCTCCGGCTGGGACGATGTGAAAATTGCTAGCGTGCTCGGAATCCCGGTTACGGAGGCGACAGCGAAGCGACTGGATGCGTATCGCCTTTGTGTACTAGATACTCAGACGCATCTTCTAACCGCGTTTGGCAGGGGGCTGGTCGACAGAATCCGGGCAGCAGCCCGCAAAAAACGAAGCCTGGGTAGCCGGACGCAACGTCCATTGGACGAGACGTATTATCCTTTATCATGTGATGGGTTGGTCCGGCATTAGGTAAGCAACAAGGGTTGCACTCTCTTTCGGGAGCAGTGGCACAAAGAGTTCTTTGTGCCGAGATTCTATTGTCTTTTCATCGCAGTTTGTCTATCGCTTACAGCTTCGATACCACGCCTTTACCTGTAAGCGACAGACATACCGCGCTACGCGCGGTGGCGGAATCAAAGTAATGCTGGGACCAACTCGTCACCAATTCGAACGCGGATTGACTACCCTCCCTGCGGACCAGGGATATAAGGAAGCTCTTAATCAACGTTTCAAGGAGATGCAATCCCGAAAAGTCCCTGTGATCTTTTCGCTAATGCATCTCTCTGTTTTGTCGGGTGTGAGTTGGTCGCGACTTCGGGCGATTGTGGAACGCGCTCATCTAAAAACGGACTATCAGGTCTATCCGAAGCAGAAGTCATCTGGGGGGCAACGCTGGATTTGCGTCCCCGCCGTTGAATTGCGTGCTGTGCAGACCTGGATCGCGGCTCACATCTTGAATTCCGAAGGAGCTCTAGCTCGCCTAAATGAGGCAAGCCGAGCCTATGCAAAGGGCTGTTCCATCTTGCATAACGCCGAGCAACATGCGGGAGCGCCTTGGATGGTCAAGGTAGATATTCATAGTTTCTTCGAATCGGTGTCGGAGAGGCAGGTATATTGGGTCTTTCGCAGACTTGGCTACCCGGCACTTCTATCGTTCGAGATGGCGCGGATTTGCACGCGCGTCGCTCCGCCATCTGTCGATCGCTTCCGCGAGCGCGATCTTAAATGGAGGTGGAATGAACGGAATCGTGGGCATCGCCCTTTGGCCCCCTATGACGCATCCCAGAGCGGACATCTTCCACAGGGCGCTCCCACCAGCCCCATGCTATCGAATCTCATCGCGGTGAATCTCGGCGAGCGGATCAGTAGGATTGCCTCGGAATCTGGAGGAGTCTATACGCGGTATGCGGATGATTTGATCGTGTCGTTTTCTCAAAGTTCGAAAGCTGACTGCCAAGTCGTCCTGCGCAATGTGCGTCGGGTGTTGGGCGCGCACGGCTTCATCATCAATCGGAAGAAGACACATATCCTCGGGCCGGGGGCGCGGAAGACGGTGACGGGCTTGGTGGTTAACGATGTTAAGCCGAGATTGAAGCGCCAGACGAAGAGCCACATCGAAGTTGCGCTTCACTATATCGAAACGAAGGGGCTGCTTGAGCATGCTCAATTCGTACGCTCCAAACACCCGATTGCTTATCTTAATCACCTAAGCGGCCTGATCGAATTCGCGCGTTCGATCGAACCCGTCTATGGAGGGAAGGCCCTACTCCGACTTCAGGCTATCTACACGAGAAACTCGGAACTGTTGGGAGCGCTGGCTGAATTCTCGACAGGCAAAGACTTCGCAGTTTCGCATCGCAAACATTCTTAGCTTGAACACAACCGGCGCAACTCGTCAGGCAACCGGTCACCGAACTGGTTATTCAGAAGGGTTCCGGGCATATGAACGTGAGGCTCCCAGCGCCGCCACTTCGACCCTCAATTGATTATGGTTCCCCTTCTTGCTCAGCGCGGGTACCGATTGTTCCACTGGGCGCGCGCGAAGGCTGCGACCCTAGTCTGTGACTTTATCCTGCTTGTGCAATGTCAGCGAGCCGTTCTTGTATAAGTGGAACTCGTTCGTTATCTAAGACGAATCCAGGAAGCACATCGAGGAATCGCGGTTCAGCGAGTAGGGTTCTTGCTGCTTCGGCAAGATAGCGACGGAGGTCTTGAGAAGACTCTGCAATTTCCCGGAGCAGGGTATCTCGTCCCTCGATCACAGCAACAAAATCTTCGAGATCGTGGCTGGCCTGAAAATCCATCCTGCCGCGTCCGCGAAATGCTTCCATCTTCGTTCCCAGAAAAAACGGCGCGGTAATGACTCGGATTGATTGGCCTGCTGGCAGGATGACTGTGGACGCATGATGAATCGCCGATTCATACCAAATATTGCTGAATCCAAGCACCTCTTCATTGAGCGCCAGCACATCCAAAATCAGGGCACCATTGTGCCAACGACAAGTGAGGGGCTTTTCTCCTTCATCTTCTTCGAAGTTTGCCGCACGGAGACGTTCTGAGAATGCGATGTAGTCCGCATACGTGACAATTTCAGCGATCACATCAACATCCTTCGTACCGCGAATGGGAGCGGAGGCCTTGTCTGTAATCAACAGCCCGAGGGTGATGCCGCCAACAAAAACAATCTCGTCCAGAAAGGGAACAAGCTTACGGACTGCATCTTCCAACAGCGGTAGATTGGGATCAGCCATGGATCTCCTTGCCGAGCAGTTCGATCGCAAGATTTCGCTCTCGCGTTCTCCCGCCGCGAATTGCGTCACACAGTGCAAGCATGGCGTAGATCTTTGGATCTCGCAACGCAGCTCTGGGCGCTCCTTTGTAGAGAGGCGCAAACGCAATGCCCCGGACTTTCCCTTCGACATAGGGCCAGACCTCAGGAGGCTCGCTATCGTCCACAAAACGTGACTTCAAAGGCTCTGCGGACGCACTCGTAGGGACACCTCGGACCAGAGAGCCCTTTGCTGGGGGAAAGACATATTTGAATCCATGAGACAGAAACTCGACCAACGCGGACCGATTGACTCTTTTTTCGCCGTTGGCGATGTGAATCATGCCCGACTCTGCACTGCGCTTCAGAGACTTCGTTACTTCGGACGGAGAGATGAAGAGGCTTTCCGCCAAGTTCTTGGACGGAACCTGCGGGTCATTCTGAGTAGCGAGTTTTAGGAGAAGCGCAATGTCCTGCCCTTGCATAGATTCAATTGTAGGCTTCGATTTCCAATTTGGAAATTGGAAATTCCACCAAATTACATCCCTTAACGAACACCAAGTATTATGATTGCTTCCTGTTGATTCTAAAGGATTAACTACCTATATCTCATGCTCAAGGGTGGCTTCCATCGTCAGCGCTGAGGTCTTCTCGACGGTGTGAGCAAGATTCGTTGCGAGTGAGGCTGCGGCATTGGTGAAGATTTGGGCACCTTTGGGGAAGAGTTCTCGATACGCTTGCGACACGGTTTGCAGCACTGCATGTTCCACAAATTGAGTAAACCCCAGGCGGAACGGTTGGGATGTCGTCTGCTGCACCGCTTGCATGGAGTCGATGACCTCTTCTCGCAGCTCAAGGAGTTGCTTCCCAAATCCATAAAACACCTCGCCTGCGCGAGTGAGGACCACTCCGCCTCTGACTCGATCAAAGAGTTGGGTGTTGAACAGTTCCTCCAAACTGATGATCTGTGTACTCAGAGCGGATTGCGCAACGTTGAGGCTGTTGGCGGCGCGGGTAAAATTGCCCTCGTCGGCGGCAGCGATGAAATACCTTATGTGCCGGAATTCAACATAGTCATAAATACTCATTGTCCACCTCCGGGTTCTGCGAAGGGGAAGGGTTCAACGAGTACTGGCGTCAAATCTGGCAGACCCGCTATAAGAGAGTCAGAAAAAGCAACTTAGGCTGGGTAAGAGACTCAAGAGAGATAACATTTTCCCATTATGGGCACGTTGGTCATCTCTTTAAGAGATGGCTCAGCCATCTCTACAAACTATTGGACAAAAAAGTTGAGCACCCTCATTCTGTGAGCACCCTTTAAGTCCAGGAGGAATAATGGCCACCGAATACAACCTCAAACGAAAGAAGTCTGTGCGTTCTGTTCCTTCTTTAGAAGAACCAATTGTCCATTTGCTGAATCAAACCGCTACGGACACCTTACAGAACATCAGTTTCCTGCGTCTGCCAGATGTGAAATCGGTGACCGGTCTTTCAAAAACGAGTCTATATACTTTAATCCGTGAGAAAAGATTTCCGGCTCCCGTGCGTCTTGGGCCACGTTCCGTTGCATGGATAAGGTCCGAGATCGAGAAATGGGCGGTAGACCGCGTTCTTGCGTCGCGCTCCGCGGCTTGATGAGGTGCCTGCTCGCTGTCTGTTAGCAGGTCAGCTTAAGCCGCTAATTCTCTTCTGCCTATAGCAAGCTGCTCATCAAGATGATCGGCCCACCACTGCATCATCGTGGTGCGTTGCTTGAGATATTTTGCGTGATTGTATGCCGCAGCCACTTTGTTACGTTTCATATGGGCAAGCTGCAACTCTACGTGAGCCTCGGCAAAACCACTTTCATTCAGAATGGTTGACGCCAGGCCGCGAAACCCGTGTCCGGTCATGCGTCCCTGATAGCCAAGTCTGTACAGTGCAAACAGGATTGTGTTGTTGCTTATCGGCTTGTTCTTATCGTTGGCTCCTGGAAATACCAGCTTGCCATTGCCCGCCAGGAGCTTGAGCGCACGCAAAACATCGACCGACTGACGCGCCAAGGGAACTATGTGCGGCGTGTCCATCTTCATACGCTCCGGCGGGATGATCCACCGGGCATTCTCTAAATCGAATTCCTGCCAAGGGGCTTCAATCAACTCGCTGGTGCGCACAAACGTATAGCTCATCAGCTTCATGGCGAAGCGAGTGATCGCGTCCCCATTGTACCCATCCATCCTCGCTAACAGTTCCGGTAATTCTCGGGCATCCACGCGAGCAAAGTTCTCTGTTTTGGCTTCGGCCAGAATGTCTCGGGGCTTGAAATCCGCAGCAGGATTCCGGCTGGCGATACCGTGGGCAATCGCGTACCGAAAAATCTGCCCGGTGGTCTCATGCACCCGCTTGGCAACGTCCCTTGCATCTCGTCTCGCGACTAACAGCATAAGTTCCCGAATATCGGCAGCCGTCACCGCACCGATGAATTTGTGACCATAGGCGGGGAAAACATCAGCCTCCAGGCGTCGCATAACCGTATCCGTATGGCGCGGAGACTTGCCAATAGCCCAGAGTTCCCACCACTTGCGGGCGACCCGCTCAAAGCTGCTTTCTGCTTCGCGCTGCCGGGCCTCGGTTTCTCTCTGTTTCGCCTCAATCTCCGCCTTGCGCTCGGCCATCGGATCAATACCGCCAGCGAGCGTTTTACGAGCTGCGAGATGGAGTTCTCGGGCTTGACTGAGACTCACTAACGGGTATTCACCCAGCGCCATGAGCTTTTCCTTGCCTTCGAAGCGATAGCGCCATCGCCATAGCTTCGATCCGCCGGGATTGACCAACAGAAACAGGCCGTCGCGGTCGTACATCTTGAATGGCTTTTTGCTCGACTTCCCGGTTCGGATTGCAGTATCCGTCAGCGCCATGCTTCGCCTCCAAAGAGTGGGGGTATGAGCCGTACCCCACTTTCAGATGAATTGTACCCCAATCCATACCCCACTTTCGGGCTGGCTGTTGCCGCACCTCCGCGAACGATTTCGAACGAAAAATCAGCTTAACCTGCTGATTTTGTTGTGTTTTATTTGGTTCGAGGAAGTTCGGCGAGGTGCCGGGAAGTACGGTATTGGTTGCCCCCCAGGGATTCGAACCCCGATAAGCAGAGTCAGAGTCTACTGTCCTACCATTGAACGAGAGGGCAATGCGGATGGGTCGCGTTGCAGCCGCGCCGGAAACGATCTGTCTCACGCGCCGCTCGTATCATCTTATACATTCAGCGGTTGCGGGTCAATGCAGCCAAGCCGAGTGCAGGCGGGTACCGGCAGAGTGCTCTACCGGGTGTTGTGAATCAGCTCCCATATCTGGGCAATATGATGATCGTCGTGTTCGGCGACAAAATACAAATGATCGACCAGTCGCATTGGCGTCTGCAGACGCGGATGTGGAATGGAGCGAGCAAAAGCTGAGGGATGCAGCGCCGCTACGCTTGTCAGCAGTCGCGCTCTCTGCGTGCGGAACTTCGCCAGTATCTCTGCCGGCAGACGCTCGTTGTGGTTCGCTTCGTCAGTCTTTCGATTGGTAAGATCTGCGGGAGTAAGTTGCTCGCGCCCCGCCATATAATCGTTCAACCGCGCCAACCACAGGGTCTCCATATCAAGCAAGTGCCCGGTGTGTTCCTGTGCAGACCACTTGCCCTGCGGCTTTTTAATCAAAACTTCGCGAGGCTGTTCGCTGAGTTCTTCTTCCAACCGGACTGCAGCGCTGCGCAGGCGTGCACACAGGTTAGGAAGCATCTCTACAGGAAATGAAAACTCAAATCTTCGCTCAAACCAAGCTGGTATCTGACTCATGCAACCCTCCGCGTGTCTCAATCCAATGATCTGGGCATAGTTTATATCTGGCTACTCTTCCCGTAGCACCTGTAGCGGCTTCTGCCCCAGCAGCCGGAAACTCGCCGCCCATCCTGCGCCGTTCGTGACTACCATCGCCAGCACAACGGTCAGCACTGCGGCTCCCCACTGCACATGGAAATCCACGTTCATCTTCGGCAGCACCACGCGCGTGAGCAGAATGGCAAAGATCACGCCGATACTCCCGGCTATCAAACCGAGTACAGCAAACTCTACGCTGAAGATCGTCGCAATCCGTGCACGGGTTGCACCCAGCGTCTTCAACACTACAATCTCTCGCAGCCGCCGGTAACGCGTCCCGGCCACGCTGGATGCCAGCACCACCACTCCCGCGAAGATTGAGAACGCCGCCAGGAACTGCACAATGTGCGTTATCTGCAGCACCATGGTGCGGATGGTCTCCATTGCATCTGCCACGTCGATCACGGTCACGCTGGGATACGCAGCATACAGCGCGCGTTGCACGCCGGAGACCTGTGGCGGATCCACATGCACGCCGCCAAACCACATCGCTGGCAGGTTCGAGACCGCAGCCTGCGGAAGCAGGAATTCAACGCGGCTCGCCCCGTGCTGCCCATCGGACTGGATGAGCGCCGTGACCACCGCATCGATCTGCTGATCTTCTACGCCGAACACAATATGCGCGCCAAGCTGCACTCCCAGCCGTTCGGCCTCCTTCGGTCCGATAGCCAACTGCGGAGTCTTTGTGCCTACGGGCCACCAGCTTCCCTTCAGCACCTTCGTCCCGGGCGGCAGCGGATCGGACCAGCTCAGTTGCACGCGCTGCATCATGCGCCGCGGATAGTTCTTCAACTGTACGTCCTTCGCCGCCACGCCGTTGATGCTCACAATATGCGCCGTGATCGCCGGAATCATCTCCGGCGTTCCTCGCACACCTGGCTGTGCCGCCAGCAGCGAACGCATGCCGTCCACCTGCTCCGGTGTAATGCCCATCAGAAATATATTCGGCAGATTATTCGCAGAGGTCAGTCTCAGGTCCGTCACAATGGCGTGCTGAAAAAAGAAGACGGACGCCACCAGCATCACGCCCGTTCCTAGCGCAGCCAGCACAGCCGCTGTTTGGTTGCCGGGGCGGTAGAGGTTTGCGAAACCCTGCCGTACCACCTGCGGCAGATGCAGTCGCGCGCCGCGCAGTATGGCGCGCAACACGACCAGCAGAAGCGCAGCCATGCCCAGCAGCGTACCTACGGTTACGGCAAGCCCCACAGCAAACCAGCGGCCTATCAGCGCAGAATCGCTCAATACCGTGGCAATTCCCGCTA
>DASWOP010000251.1:0-11343 GCA_036404255.1 Acidobacteriaceae bacterium
CGCACCCTGCTCTATGAGCAGATCGAACGTGACCGGCTGCGCTTGCAGCAGAAAGTAAACAGCTTGAGTGGGCAGCTAAACGACCTCATGCAGGTCGAGCTGTCAGGGGCGGAGGAGACGTTTCGCATACTGCGCCGTCTCGTAAACCTCCGCCCCTCCAAGATTGCAGCCGCGCCCCTGTGCGGGGCGCGGCATCTGGACTGGCAGGTATGCGACTCGGAGCTTGAGGCGCATCGTGGTTATCTGCGGATGGATGACGATTATGTGCGGGTACTTACCTTAAAGGAGCTTCCCGGCGAAACGCGGCCACTGATCCTCAACGGCCTGCTCGACATCTCGGCGAACTTCCATGTCGTCACTGAATGGCATCCGGTCGATAACGCCAAAGCCCGCAAAGAAATTGCATCGCGTCGCCGCCATCACCATAACTCCAAGACCAGCTTCGTCTCCAACTTGCAGGATAGACAGAACACCGGCCCGCATGACGAGTTGGTGGATGATTCCAAGGCCGCCGCTGTCGCGGAGCTGGGCAACGCGCTCACGGCGATGGGCATGGAGGGCAAGAGTTTCGGGGAGTTCACACTATCAGCCGTTATCTATGATGAGGACCGAGTGAAGGTGGAACACACCGTTGCTGAGTTCCAGAAGCTATTCACTCAGCATGACGGCCTGCTCTATGAAGAACGTTACAACCTGCTCAATGCGTTCTTTGCCACGGTGCCGGGTAACAAGCAGTTCAACCTCCGCAAGCAGTGGGCGCTCAATTCCAACTACGCCGACCTGTCATTCCTGTTTACCGTCGATAGCGGCTCCCGGTGGAACCCGCATCTGGAGCGGGAATATCTCGCCGTGCTTGAATCGACCCACGGTACGCCGTATTACCTCAATCTCCATAGCGGCGATGTGGCGCACACGCTGCTGCTCGGCGCTACAGGTTCCGGCAAGTCCTTCACGCTGTCCACCACCCTTCAGTCCGCTCAGAAATACGATCCGCTAACCTTCATCTTTGACCTCGGCGGCAGCTACGAAACGCTGACACGGGCCTTCGGCGGAACCTACCTGAATGTCGGAATGAAAAATCCCGGCTTCACCATCAATCCATTCTCGCTCGCAGCTACAGACGAGAATATGAATTTTCTCTATCTGTTTCTGCGGGTATTGATTGAAGCGGGCGAACGGTACGAGTTGACGCCCGACGATGAGAAAGCACTGTTCGCGGCCATCGAACGCGCATACAAGCTGCCCAGCGAAATACGGACGCTCACGAACTTCGCATCTATATTAGGTCCGCTCGGAGAACGTCTGCACCGCTGGACGCAAGCGGGACAGTTCGGCCATTTATTCGATAACGCTGCGGACACGCTTACCTTCTCCCGCTTTCAAACCTTCAACTTCGATGGCTGGTCGGACTATCCCGACATATTGGAGCCGTTGCTGTTTTACGTCCTGCAGCGTGCGTCTTCTGAAATCGAAAAACCCGCGAATACTGCGACCTTCAAGGTGTTTGTGATTGATGAGGCGTGGATCTTCCTTAAGAACAAGACGATTCGGGATTGGATCACTCGCGCGGAGAAAACCTGGCGCAAGAAAAACGCAGCCATGATTCTCGCTACGCAGTCCGTGGTAGAGCTGGCCGCATCCGATATGCTGCACATCGTCAATGAGTCCTGCCCCACCAAAATCTTTCTCTCCAATCCCAATATCGACCGTAAGCTGTACGCCGAAATCTTCCAGTTGAACGACACCCAGCTTGAGTTGCTGGAATCGCTTGTGCCCAAGCACGAGCTGCTGCTGATCCAGCCGCGTGGCACGAAAAAACTGGTACTCGAAGTCGATGCCCTCGGCTATTGGATGGCGACCAACAACGCCCGCGACAACATCCGCAAACAGGATTACTTCGCCCGCTTCGGGCCGGAACAGGGCTTGATCCGGCTCGCCCACGATTACCCCAACCCAGCTAATTCCTGACCGGAATTGCCGGTTTTCAATAAGGAGAACTATGCGCCCATCACCCATCATCCCATTGCTACTCGGCTTGGCCGCGACCGTGGCTCACGGCCAGCAGACCGCCCGCCTGGTCAAATATCACGCCAACGATATCGTGAGTGTTCACGCAAAGATGCGTTACACCACATTGATTCAGTTACCGGCCACAGAAAAGATTCTGGAGGTCGCCACCGGGGATAAGGACTTCTGGATTATCGACACGGTAGGCAACTACTGCTTTCTGCATCCCGCCAAGGAAGGCATTCACAGCAACCTGAATCTCATCACCGACAAGGGCACGGTGTACTCGTTCACGCTCGATGATGTTGAATCCACCGAACCTGACCTGAAGGTCGTCATCGAGCCGTCCGACCCATCTTCGCTTGCCGCCGCAAATGGCGTTGGCAAGCTGGTGTCAGCCAGCGAGGTAGAGGTCGCACGTGAACAGGCTCAGATGGCCCAGACTCACGCCGCCGCTGCGGTTGAGCAGTTTCGTTCGGAGTACCCAACCCAGGCGTTGAAGTTCGATTACACCTTCCACGATGAGAAGCCCTTCGATGTCTCCGCCATCTACCACGATGACAAGTTCACTTACATCAAGTCGTCGGCTGCGGAAAAATTCTCCATCTATGAGCTGAAGGACGGTAAACCGGACCTCATCACCTTTCAGTTGAAGGATGGCACCTATGTCATCCCCACAGTGGTCGATAAGGGCTATCTCGAAATCGGCAAACACAAACTCGACTTTCAGCGGAAAGGTCAATAGGTGATGCCGATGGCAGATGAGAAATCAACTCCTGCAACGGAGACACAAGGAATTTCGCCGAGCGCGCAGCCCCCGGATACGCGATTGAGCGACAAGCGCGTCCGGCCGGAAGGTGTGGTGCCCAAACAGGCGCAGGGCTATGTCGTAGCCGGGCTTGCCGTGCTCATCCTGATGGCGGTGATGTTCTCCAAAAACCACACCAAACCTGCACCGAAAGAGACGGCATCCTCCCCGCTGGCTGCATCGACGGACATGAATCAGCGGAAGATTCAGGAGTTGGAGCAGGACTTGAGCGCCGATCAGCGTCAGAGCCAGCAAGCGCGGCAGGCACTGAACGGTAACAACACTGCCCCCGCCTTCAATGGTTCCGCCGCCAATGCCACCACCGTACAGGCCGGTGGTGGCACTGCTCCTGCTACGCAGTTGCCGCCAGCCACGGAGCCGCCCCGCGATCCGGTGGCGGATGCGGAAAAGGCGATAGCCTTCAAAGCCCGCTTTGCCTCTAACCTTGTCTCCGCCGATGGCGGCGCTTCGCACCCATCGGTAGAGTCAGTAGACTTATCCGAAAACTCCTCGGCTCGTTCTACGAAGTTGCCGCAGCAGGCTCCTGCTGCGCAGGTCGCTGCTGCAAACAAGCGTGCGCCGGAGGCCAGCGTCAACTCTGCTCACGGTCAGCCTTATGTGGTTTTCGAGGGCACGACCATCGACACTGTACTGGTCAACAGGCTCGACGGTGAATTCGCTGGGCCGCTGAAGGTCATGGTGACCAACCCCATTTACAGCCAGGACCGCCAGCACCTGTTAATTCCCGAAGGCACTTTCATTCTGGGTGATGTGCAGAGGGTCGCCGGTCTCGGCCAGAAGCGCCTTGCCGTGACTTTCCATCGACTCATCATGCCCGACGGTTACTCCGTCGATCTTGACCAGTTCCACGGTCTCGATCAGGCCGGGTCTACCGGACTCAAGGATAAGGTGAACAATCACTACGTCGAAATCTTCGGCGCTTCGATTGCTCTCGGAGTCATTGCTGGGGCTGCCGAAACTACTAATCAGAATCAGGGCTACAACCAATCGGGCACGGAGGCTTACAAGTCCGGCATCGCTTCCAGCCTCTCGCAGCCGAGCGCCAACGTGCTTGACCGCTTCATCAACATCCCGCCCACCATCACCATCCGCGAAGGCCATCGGATCAAGGTTTACATCACGCAGGATATGTTGCTGCCCGCGTATGAGAACCACACGATTCCGAGCAGCTTCTAACCCATACCCATCTACTACAGGAGGTAACACCCATGAAAGCAGGAAGAATTTTCGTTCTCAGTTTGCTTGCTACGCTCGCGCCCCTGGCGCACGCGCAGTTCGGCTCCGGCATCGTCTTCGACCCAACGCAATCTGCCCACGCCATCCAGCAGATCGAGCAAGGTTCGCAGATTTATACGACCGCGGTTGCGACTCGTAACCAGATTGTCACCATGTACAATCTGGCCTTCCAGATGTCCCAGTTGCCGCAGAATCTCGGCGCGCGGTATAGGGCAGACTGGTCGCAGTGGACCAGTTTGCAGTCGCCGCCCAATACCTACGGCAACACCGCAGCGTTGGTCAACGCGCTCAACTATGGTGCGCTCGTCCAGGCGCAGCAGGGTTACAGCAATGCCTTTGTTCAGGTGCAGAGCTATCCATCGGGGAGTTACTCATCTCTCGATTCGCGGACTCAGGCCACGGTTGCCAACCAGTATGCAACGTCGGAGCTGGCGCAGAGCACCACCACCAGTACGCTCGCCACACTGGGCACCATCCGCTCGAACTCCCAGTCCTTTGCTGCAAAGCTCTCCAACCTTGAGTCGGACACCTTCTCTACCGATCCCAGCCAACAGACCCAGGGTGCCTTGCTCGGCAAGATCAACTCCGCCACCCTACTCCAGATTCACTCGCAGCAGGACACCAACCAGCTTCTCATGGCTTCGATCCAGCAGCAGCTTATTGCGCAGAAACAACAGATCGACGCGCAGAACCGCGCCATCAATAACGCGATTTACTTCCAGCAGAACTTCCCGACCACCATGCAGAACGTCACCGGCGGCGTGAGCGATTCCATCCACTCTATCTCCCTCAGCACCACAGGACACTAGACATGCAGCAGAATCCCTTTACCTTTATCGGCCAGGCCATTACCCAGTTGCTCTCATCGCACAGCGCCGCGCTTCAAGCCGTGGGCCTCGACATCTTCCGTGGCCTCGCCGTCATCCTCATCGTCTGGTTCGGAATCAAGGCCGCCCTGTCCGCTGCGCAGGGACACGGCGGCGGTTTTCACTTCGCCAAGTTCGCCGACCTGATCCTGATGATTGCTTTTGGGCTGGGGATGCTGACGTACTACTCGACGCCAATCCCCGGAACAAGTTACAGCTTCAGCGATCTCATCACCAAAGAGGGTCTGAGCCTTTCCGCGCAGATCGAGTCGGACCAGACGCAGGAAATTGCCACCACCATTACCAATGCCGAACAGCAGCTCGGCGCGCCTCCCGGTAGCTTCAATATCCTTGAAGACCTCACCTACCTATTGATCGCTGTGATTCTCGCAGCGATGGAAGCGGTCGCCTTCGCAGTGATTGCGTATGGCTACGTCGCCTCTGCCGTCTGCGTCCTGATAGGGCCGGTGTTTATTCCGTGGTTCATCGTACCCAAGATGGACTGGCTTTTCTGGGGTTGGCTGAAAGCCTTCATTGGCTTCAGCTTCTATCAGGTGGTCGCGTCGGCCTTTATCTACGTCTTCGCCAAAGTGCTCACCTCGATGTTCCAGGTCATCGGCACCATCAGCATCTCGAACGCTCTTACGATTCTGCCGGCCTTGTTCATCACGTTGTTTGTGTGCATCTATGGCCTGGTCAAAATCCCGGAGCTTACCAGTGCCATTCTCAGCGGACGTACCGGCACCTGGGTCAACCCAATGGGGAACTAGCTATGCCAAAAACACAGAATGACTTTCCAATCACCGACGCCGGACACAAGTTTCTGGAGCTGTATGCGGAGCCGATTGTCACCAACACATACCTGAAAATCGCCATCCTTGTGCTGTCGGTGGTTGTCCTCGCGTTGCTTCTGCTGCTCTACCGCGCCCAGACCGCTGCCTTGCGGCTGAAGCCGCTCGTCATCTCCATCACCGACGCAGGACGCGGACAGGTAATGAACTATGCGGACTTCTCTCAGGTTCCGGTGGAGCGCGTCAGCAAATACTATCTGGCGCGCTGGGCTCAGCTTTACTACGGGCGCAATCATGCCACCCTGCAACGTGATTTTTCGGAATCACTGAACTTCTTTTCCAACGACTTGCAGGGAGCGACGCTGGCGCGGGTTACGAAAGCCAAGACCCTTGAGACTTTTTTGCTCGACCCCAGTGCGCCGAATGTAGACATCGAAATCAAGGCCGTGGTGCTGGACGATACGCGTCAGGCCCCATATCGCGCCCATATTGAGTTTGAAAAGGTCTTCTACTCGCTCGGCGATCAGCAGGAACAGAGCCGTGAACGCTGGACTGCGAACGTCATTTACAGCTTCCGCGATGAAGTTCCCAACGCCATGCTGCTCACTAATCCGCTTGGCCTCGTCATCAGCTACGTCCACGAAGACCAGGCATTCGGGAGCTGACGGATATGCGTTACTTATTTCCCGCTCAAAATATCGACGCGCACTGCGCCTTCGGGGAATACCGCCTGAATTTCGAGGCTTCCCCCCATCGCCTCGACATAGCTCCGCAACGTGCTCAGGTACATATCGGTGCGTTTCTCGATCTTCGAGATGGCGCTCTGGTTGACCCCCAGCGTGTGTGCCAGATTGGTTTGCGTCATGTTACGTGCGGTGCGCAGTTGTTCAAGCGGGATTTCCGCCAGCAGCTTCTCTTTGCCAGCCTTGATGTCAGCCCGCTGCTTTGCGCTCAGCTTGCTCTTGAGTTCACTGTATTTGGTGACCATGATCCGTCTCTCCTTCCACTGCAATTTGCGGACCGTTTTTTACTCCGTTTGACGGGTCTCTTCGAGGTATGCCGCGAAGATCTTTTCGGCCTTCGTAACGTTTTTTTCATACCAGCGGTCATCGCCCGTTTTATTACCGCCGAGCAGCAGAACCGCGTTACGTTGGGGATCGAAGGCGTAAAGCACCCGGTATGGCTGACCAGCGTGCTGAATGCGAAGTTCACGCAACTTCTGCGAAGTCGTGATGCTGGAGCTATGCGGGAATTTCAACGTCACGCCGAAGTCTTCCAGCAACTCGATCACGATGGCTACGCTGGTCTGTTCTTCCTCGCTCAGACCTTCCCACCACCCCTTAAATTCGGCGGTAACAAGAACCTCAATCGCCATAGAAAGAGTATTCCACATCACGACTATTCCGTCAAAGGACTATACGAGGAGGTTACTGCATGAGATACCTCTCCGTGTGCGCAGGTATTGAAGCAGTGTCGGTCGCGTGGCAGCCACTGGGCTGGCAGCCGGCGATGTTTGCGGAGATCGATCCTTTCTGCTGCTGGCTCTTGCGCTCGCGCTACGGCGCATCGCGGCCCATGTACATGCCCAGCCCGAACGATGCACCTACTCGAAAAGAGGCGAAACAGCGTGCCGCGGCCATGCGCAACATCGTGGCACTGCCCGCTGCTGGAACTATGCCGAACTTTGGCGACTTCACCCGCATAGGAGCAGACGATGCTGGAGCAATCGACCTTCTGGCCGGAGGAACACCTTGCCAGTCTTTCTCCGTTGCCGGGAAACGAGCCGGACTGGATGACCCTCGTGGCAACCTCACCATCGAATTTGCTCGACTTGCTGATCGCCTCCGGCCCCTATGGCTGGTGTGGGAGAACGTCCCCGGTGTCCTGTCGATCGACGGAGGACGGACGTTTGGAGCCTTCCTCGGGATGCTGGTCCAACTCGGGTATGGGATCGCCTACCGGGTTCTCGACGCTCAGTATTTTGGAGTACCCCAGCGACGGCGCCGTGTCTTCGTTGTCGGATATCTTGGAGACTGGCGAGCTTCTGCGGCGGTACTACTTGAGCGCCACAGCCTGTCGGGGTATCCTCCGCCGCGCCGCGAAGCGCGGCAAGGAGCTGCCGGAGGCGTTGAAGTCGGCCCTGCTGGCGGTCGCCTCACAGACACCGCTCCCACCATCGACGCAGGATGCAAGGATGGTTTCGTCCGCAATCAACTAGGCGCGGGCGTCCTTGCCTCAACCGCGGACATATCCCATTGCCTGAACGCCGGCGGCATGGGAAGGCAGGACTTTGAAACCGAAACACTGATCGCGCACGCGCTCTCAGCAGGCGGCTTCGACGCAAGCGAAGACGGTACCGGGCGCGGCACACCCATAGTGCCGGTCGCCATCTGCACGGCACACACGCAATCCAATGGCAGCGGTTTCTCCGATGGCATTGCCCACACATTGGAAAGCGGGACCACTCAGGCGGTCGCCTTCAATCTGCGTGGACGCGATGGCGGAGCCATGCCGGAGCCAGCGGACGCTGCCAGCTTGCGTGCCGCATCCGGCGGCAGCAGCAATAGCTATGTCGCCTTCTCCGCGAAGGACTATGGCGCGGACGTGAGTGATGTTGCACCCACGTTGCGCGGTATGGGGCACGATGCGAGTCATGCCAACGGCGGCGGACAGGTAGCCATTGCTTTCACGCTTCACGGCAGCGACGGTACGGTGAGCGCAGCCTCATCGACCGATATCGCCGGGAGTGTGCGTACCAGGGCGCCGGGCAGTATCGAGAACAGTTCCACCACCATCGCGCAGCATGGTATGGCTGTCAGGCGGTTCACTCCGCGCGAGTGCGAGCGGCTGCAGGGATTCCCCGACGATTACACCTTGGTCGAGTATCGCGGCAAGCTCGCAGCCGATGGTCCCCGGTACAAGGCGCTCGGTAACTCGATGGCGGTTCCGGTCATGCGCTGGATCGGACAGCGTATCGCAGCAGTCGATGCGATCCTCCATGCTGATCTCGGGAGGGTCCGGTGAGGCGGCGAATGCACATTCAGATGACACAGCCTCGTACCTCCCAACCGTGGAGAGGCGGAAGTCTTCTTGTCCCCACCGCCGCGCAATTGGAGCTAAGCAGTTCGCCTTCCACTGCGTTGCCCACCGGCTGGTTCTTCGCAGGGCAACGTTCAGATGGCGATGCCACGCGCCAGGAAGTACGGTCCACCCACTGTCTGCTTTTGTCACCGGAAGAGTGGCACGGGACTAAGTATGGTTCCAATGCTGTCCGGTTGCACCGGCATCCTTATATAGATGCTCCTCAGAGAAGTGTTTCCATAGAGCACCATCTCTCCTGTATTTTCCCTGCTCACCCTCGGTCACTCGCTTCGGTGCTTATCCCGCGCCCTGCGGCACGGCGCGTCTCTGCTTCGGCTTGCGCCGCCCTGCGGGTTTCGGCTTTCAGAAAATCTTTGTGCAAAGAACGCAAAACATTTTCCGAACCTTCCGAAAAAGACACCGCTTGGCGCTTGGGAGCGGGTCACCTCGCGTCGCTTCGCGCAGGAGTGTCCCGAGGGCAATCCGGGCAAATACAAACAAGGAGAAACATCATGGCACTCTACGAAAACAAAATCACTCTGAAGGGCTTCCTGGGCAAGGATGCCGAGAACTTCGCAACCAAACAGCAGAAGACTTTCACCGTCCTCTCGCTCGCCACCAAGTCCGGCTACAAGGACAAGCAGACAAGTGAGTGGGTAAACCACACCGAATGGCACCGCATCGTCGCCTTCGGCAAGCCCGCCGAGTACGCGAAGAGCCTCAAGAAGGGCGACTACGTCGAGATCGAAGGCGAACTGCGCAGCTCGGAGTTCGACGCCGAAGTCGGCGAGGACAAGAAGAGGACCACGGTCAAGCGCCGGGGTTGGGAGGTACGCGCCGGCATCGTCAAGAAGCTGGAGCCGCCAGCCTCGGGCCAGAACCCCGATGCCGAGCCCATCACGGAGGACGACGCGGCTTAGGCCGCGTTGTCCTCCCTTGGGAGGTGCCACCATGACACTCTTCGAAAACACCGTCAAGTTACGCGGCTTCCTCGTGAAGGATGCGGAAGTGCCCACCGGGAAGCTTGAGATGGACTCATTCGCAGTCCTTCTGCTGGCGACGATCTCCGGCACCTGGGACGTCGCCACCAATGAGTGGACTCCACGCACGACCTGCCATCGGATCGTCTGCCCTGGCCCTTACTTCTGCGGCTTCACCCGCGGCATGAGGCGGGGCGAGTATCTCGAAGTCGAAGGCGAGCTTTACGTCCACGACTATGAACGCCCAGTCGTGGTGGAAGGCGAGCACTTCACCGCGACGCGATACGTCTGCGAGGTCCGGGCGCTTCAGGTCCGCAGGCTGGAGCGGCCATCAACTGTTGTCGATACGGGTGAGGACGGCTGAGGTCGACCGTCCTCTTTCTCGCGGAGAGGCTGACGCCTCTCCGCTTTTCTTCTGACAGAGCCGCACATCATCGCGGCGGAAAGGGTACAGATGCTTGCTAACGCCGTCTTTGTCGCAACGTTGATTTTCCTCGCGCTCGGCTTCTGGCTCATGCATACGCTGCATTTTCTTGTGCCATGGCGTGGGCTGATCCTGCACAGCTACCTCCAGAGCATCTCGGCCTACTGCGCTCTGCTCTTCGCCAACATCCTCGGCATCACCATCTGGATCGAGCGCAAGTTCTTCCTGCGCGATACCGGACGTAAACTCAAGCACCTTGACCAGGAGATACACAGTGGACACTCAGAACTCTCAGAAGAGATCACCGCGCAGTTCGGCGAAGAGGAGGAGCGATAGTCATGTTGAACGGAGACCAGTATATGGAGCGTACCCCGGACCTCGTCACCAGAATTCGTGCGATGCGCGAGGCCGCCGAGAAAGAAATGAACCGCTTTACTCGCGTGGCCGACTACGACGTGCGCCGTGTCATCGGCCAGAAACCGAAGGCATCACCGGTCCCCGTCGAAACTGCCCCACCTTCTCCTGCCAGTATGCGGCAAAAAAGATCCGCAAAATCTGCAACAGCTCAGACTTCGATTGAGTTCGCACTTGCTCCTGTAGAGCACGGTGATGGCGAGGAAAACGCATGAGACTGGATATCCCTCAGGAACTGCCCCGCCACCGTGAGGGAGACAATAAGGCTCCCGGCTCCACAGATGCGCGGACGCCTGAACGCAAACTACCCGATAATCCCATCCTCCATCGCCTGAAGTCTCTTGAGGAGCACGACACAGGCCATCGCTGGACACGTTCCCAGGAGAAGCGCCCGCAGGCGGAACAATCGCAGGACGTGCCCCGGCAACGTCACCGGCCTGTATCCTCCGCAGACCCGCGCCGTCCGGCACGAACGGCCAGCAACATCGTCGGACTGGAGCTGCGCCCTGAAGAAAAGCAATTGTTGCGCGAAACGGGACGTTTCCGTATTGTCCGCACAGCGGACCTCCGCGAAACGCTTTATAACGGCAAAGCCCGCCCCCTGGAAAACGATCTCCGGTATCTCCGCGACAAAGGGTTGGTCGAAACCCAGCACGTCAATCTGCGCCGCGACGGACGGCGGCGCACAATCGAGCGCGTCGAAGTCGTCACGCTC
>DASWOP010000252.1:0-2809 GCA_036404255.1 Acidobacteriaceae bacterium
CAGGAGCTTTCCCTTGGCAGAGACAATTTTTGATGTGGCAATCGTTGGCGGCGGGCCCGCCGGATATACCTGCGCGATTCGCGCGGCGCAGTACGGCTTGAAGGTCGCACTGATTGAGAAGACGACAGCGCTGGGCGGCACATGCCTGAAGGTCGGCTGCATTCCCACGAAGGCGCTGCTCTTCTCCGCCGAGGTGTGGGACCACCTGAAGCACGCCAAGGAGTACGGCATCGACGGCGTGGACAAGGGCTCGGTCAACTGGCCGCAGGTCGTCGCGCGCAAGAACGCGATCGTCACCAAGCACACCAAGGGCCTCGACTTCCTGATGAAGAAGAACAAGGTCACCGTCATCAACGGTTTCGCCAAGTTGACCGGCGGCGCGAAGGACGGTGTCTTCACTGTCGCCGTCGATCTGGACGGCAAGGCCAGCGAGGTGAAGGCGAAGAAGCTGGTGCTCGCTACCGGCTCGGACGCGCGCATGCTGCCCGGCTACAAGGTGGACGACCGCATCCTGACGAACATTGAGATTCTCTCGCTGCCGGCGCAGCCCAAGTCGCTGATCGTGATCGGCTCCGGCGCGGTGGGCGTGGAGTTTGCATCGATCTTCCGCAGCTTCGGCGCGGAGGTCACGGTGATTGAAGCGCTGCCGCGCGTCGTCCCCGTGGAAGATGAAGATGTGAGCAAGGAGCTGGCGCGCATCTACAAGAAGCGCGGCATTGATGTGAATGTTGGCGTGAAGGACACCAAGATCGAGCGCACCAAAGACGGCGTGAAGGTCAGCTTCACTGGCTCGGACGGCAAGCCGGTGGTGAAGGAAGCGGAGAAGGTACTGGTGGCCGTGGGCCGCGCACCGCGCACCGAAGGCATCGCGCTGGACAAGACAAAGATCAAGAGCGAACGCGGCTTCATCTTCACCAATGAGTGGATGGAGACGGAGGAGCCCGGCATCTACGCCATCGGCGATATCGTGGCCGGCATGCCGCAGCTCGCGCACACTGGTTCTATGGCTGGCATGGTGGTCGCGGCCAAACTGGCGGGCAAATATGCGCGCGCCATCAAGCGCGAGCGCGTCCCCGGTTGCACCTACTGCGAGCCGCAAATCGCCAGCGTTGGGCTGACGGAGGCGAAGGCCAAGAAGAAGGGCCTCCAAGTGAAGGTGGGCAAGTTCCCCTTCGTCGGCAACTCGAAGGCGACGATCCTGGATTCGCACGATGGCTTTGTGAAGGTTGTGGCAGACGCGAAGTACGGCGAGATTCTCGGCGTACACATCATCGGGCCGTTCGCGACCGAGCTGATTGCCGAAGCCGTGACCGCGATGGAATTGGAGGCGACCGTGGAAGAGATGATGTTCACTATTCACGCGCATCCCACGGTGTACGAGGCGCTGCTGGATGGTTTCGCCAGCGTCGAAGGCATGGCGATCAATGTATAACTTGGGTAAGGAATCTGGAGGTGGGCCTATGAAGTACAAGGTCGAACTCATTGCTTCTGAAGAAGGATTTGCAGTTTCATGCCCAGACCTTCCCGGCTGCTGGTCGCAGGGCCAGACTGAAGACGAGGCTTTGGCAAATATTAAGTCGGCCATTGTTGAGTATCTTGCTGCTGTTGATGAGGTGAATCAACGCAAGCAAACACGGTTCGTTGAGGTCCTGGCTTCCTGATGGGCAAGCTTCCGGGCATTAATCATCTGGAAGCGGTCAAAGCCTTCCAGCGTGCCGGCTTTGAGATTATCCGGCAGAGCGGACATATCGTGATGTCGGATGGGCGGAGGACGATCGTGATTCCCCGGAATAACCCGGTCAACGCCTTCACGATGTTCGGAATTGTTCGCGATGCCGGACTGACGCTCGAGCAGTTTCGCGATCTCCTGTGAGCCACATCCATCTCCTCCAACTCGGCCGTGTCAGCTACGCCGATGGCCTCGCCATTCAGCAGCAGGTGATCGCTGCGCGCAAGCAGGGAAAGATCGGCGACACACTGCTCCTACTAGAGCATCCGCCAGTCATCACGCTGGGGCGGAATGCGCATCGCAGCAACGTGGTGGCGAGCGACGAATTTCTCGCGGCGCGTGGCGTGGAACTGCATGAGATCAACCGCGGTGGCGACGTGACGTATCACGGCCCCGGGCAGCTCGTGGGCTATCCGATCTTCGATCTGCGCGGCGAGTGGCCCGGGCGCAAGGGCCCGCACCTGGGTGCGGTGGACTACGTTCGCATGCTGGAAGAAGCCCTCATCCGTGCCTGCGGCGACTTTGGCGTGATGACGCAACGCGTCTGCGGGCGTACTGGCGTGTGGACGCTGCCGGGCGGCTCCATTGCCGAAAAAAAAATCGCCGCCATCGGCGTGCATGTTTCGCAGGGCGTCACTTCGCATGGCTTCGCGTTCAATGTGACCATGGATCTGCGCGAGTTTGATTGGATCGTGCCCTGCGGCATCACCGATCGCAAGGTGACCAGCCTGGAACTGGAGGCGCCCGAAGGACGCGAGCCCGCAGTCACCATGGAGAGTGCAGCGAATGCCGTTTCGCGGCACATGGGTCGTGTCTTTGAGCGGCAGATGCTCCAGGCTGAATCGCTCGCTGCGCTGCTTGCATAGGCCCTTGTGCGATGTTCGACTCATAAATCCCGCATTGTGCGAAAAATGAGCTATTTGTGCGGTAAGCGCACGGCTAACTGGAAAGCCCTTTTCCTGCCGCCTATCATTAAACGTGGGAGGCGTGAGCGCAGCCCGATACGCCGCAACTGTAACTCGGACAAAACTTACGATGCCAGCCAAGCCTCTCGCCAATTCCAAAGCACAAGCGCCGCAG
>DASWOP010000253.1:0-3635 GCA_036404255.1 Acidobacteriaceae bacterium
GCAGTTTGAGCAGGCTGTGCGCGCGATTTGCGATCTGCCGCTGGGTGGCGTGGAGCTGGTGCAGCCCGCGGCGATTGCGAATCTGCTGGGCGATGTGTGGCTGAAGGGACCGCCGAAGTTTGATGCGGCACTGGCGGTGCCTGGAGTGCGGCTGCATCTCTACGAGAAGGAACGACCGCGCAAGGGGCGCAAGATGGGGCATCTCTCTGGCGTGGGAGCGACGCCTACGGAAGCAGTGGAGCGCGTGCTGGAGGCGGCGGGAAGACTTTAGGCAAAATAAAAGGAAACTATTGCAGTCTTATTTCCGATGAAAGGGCTGCGATGCGATTTGTGGTCGTAATCGTCATCTATGCTCCTTTTGTTACACTGCTCGTATTCTCAAACTCCGCTTCGAGGTTCGCCGTGAAACGTTACTGCTTCGATCTACTTCTACTTTTATTTCTGTTCGGCACTCCTGTCTGGGCGCAGCCAATCTATCTATCATGTGTAATTCCGCCCGAGAAGAAGTCTCCGGAATTCCACGCAGACTTCACTCTCGACGAAACTACGGGGACAGTATTGTTCGAGTTTTCTGGGCAAATACTCAAAGAGCCAGCACTCTTTACATCAGATAAAGTCGTTTGGAAATTTCCTTTTGTTGGGGGAACCATTCGACGGACGATCAATCGGGTAACGTTGGAATACACAGATGAAACGATTGGCAGCTATAAAACATATACATCGAAAGGCACCTGTCAGGTCATGGCGGCTTCCACTGATCGCAAGTTCTGACGATGCAGGCGAGAGGTGCTAAACTTCGCGGCATGCAAGTTAACAATCTAATGGATGACGACTGGCGTACTCGCACAAGAGATTCGCTACTCCAGAGCTATTTACATAGACATGTTGATGATTGTGCGTGCGCCATGTGCGGACAGAAAGATGTGCCTCTAGCATTCCACGTAGTGGAGAAGACCTTCGATCAAAATGAGCGCGAGCTACCATATAAACAAGGTTTTATTCAGTTCGCACCTTCCGGGGTGTTTCCTCCACTGGACTACATCAGAGGATCTTTCCCCCTATGCACTAAATGCGCTCCACCGTGTAAAAAGTGCAAATTGCCGATTGATACGCCTTCCGTGCATAATTTCGCCCTTTCCCTTCAGGCCAAGCTCGGTCTTGGCGTCTGCACCGATCATATTCATTGGCGGTATATCCTTGAGGCCGCGATAAAAAAGACCTTTACAATAGCTCTGCTCACGGTCGCAGCATTCTTTATTCTGTTCTTCTGGATGCTGCGGCACCTCGGTTTGTCGCGCATTTTATGCGCCATCGGAGTGCATTCTTGGAAAAACCTCGTCCTCAGAGATGTCTGTACAGTTTGCGGAAAAACGACAGCTACTTATGCGGCGCCCCAGTAACCGCATCCCATACGTTCGGATCGTTGATCTCCCCATGTTTGCCCAGTGTATGTAACGCAGCGTCCGCGCAAGAGACGCAAGATGGGACATCTCTCCAGCGTGGGGGGCGACTCCGGCGCAGACGGTGGAGCGGGTGCTGGAGGCGGCGACGCGGCTGTAAGCGGAACAGACAACTGCAACAGCAGAAACAGATTCTTCGCTGCGCTCAGAATGATAGTGTTTTCAAATTTTGAATAACAAAGATTAAAAGCAAATGGCGTCGAGTCAGGATTCTGACTCGACGCCATTTTGTGTTTAAGAGTTAACCGATGTCTTCGGCCCAGTTCTCGAGATAGGCTTTGAAATCCGACATGAACTTGCCGGCGTCTGCGCCATCGACGATGCGATGGTCGAAGCCGAGCGAGAAGTACTGGATGGTGCGGATGGCAATGGTGTCATTGCCTTCCTTGTCCGTCAGCACCACTGGCTCCTTGCTCATGCCGCCGATGCCGAGGATGGCGCTCTGGGGCTGGTTGATGATCGGCAGGCCGAACTGCTCGCCGAAGATGCCGGAGTTGGTGAGCGTGAAGGTGCCGCCGGAGATCTCGTCGGCACCGAGCTTCTTGCCGCGCGCCCGGGCTGCGAGATCCACGATGGAGCGCGCAACGCCGAGGAAGTTGCGCTCCTCAGCCTGCTTGATGACGGGCACGATCAGACCCCACTCCAGCGCGACCGCGATACCGATGTTGATGGTCGCGTTGTAGCGGATGGCTTCGCCGTCAATCACTGCATTCACGATCGGGTGCTTGCGCAGCGCGGCGACGGCAGCGCGGGTGATAAAGGGCATGTACGTCAGCTTGACGCCGTTGCGCTGCTCGTACTTGCTCTTCTCCTTCTCGCGGATGCGAACGATGCGCGTCATGTCCACCTTGAAGACGGTGTGCACGTGCGGGCTGGTGCGCTTGGATTCGACCATGCGCTGCGCGATGATGGAGCGCATCTTGGTGAGTGGCACAACGGAGCCGGGCGCTGGGGCCGCGGCGGCTGGTGCTGCGGGAGCCGAAGGCGCGGACGGCGCTGCGGCAACAGGTGCTGCGGGCGCAGAGACTGCAGCAGGAGCGACGGGCTGCGGGCCCTGGTTGAGGGCAGCGAGTGCGTCGTCCTTGGTGATGCGGCCATTCGCCCCTGTGCCTGCAACGCGGGTGAGATCGAGGTTGTTGTCTTTCGCAATCTTGCGAACGAGCGGCGACGATTTCACGCGGCCACCAGCAGACGCTGAGGCTTGCGGAGCAGCTTCTGGAGTACCAGAAGTTGCTGGTGGCGGCGTTGCGGCTGGTGCTGCCGCAGGTGCTGGAGCAGAGGCTGCGCCACTGCCGCCGATGACGGCGACGACCGTGTTAATGCCGACGGTTGCGCCTTCCTGCACCTTGATCTCGGTGAGCGTGCCGGCAGCGGGCGACGGAATCTCTGCATCCACCTTGTCGGTCGAAATCTCGAAGAGGGGCTCGTCCTGCTGAACGTTGTCGCCAACCTTCTTGAGCCACTTGGTCAGCGTGCCTTCGGTGATGGATTCGCCCATCTGCGGCATCACAACTTCGGTGCCGCCCCCCGTAGACGCTGTGGCTGGTGCTGCGGCTGGTGTTGGATCAGGCGCGGGTGCTGCCTTCTTTTCTTCTGCGGCAGGGGCCGCGGGTGTTGCCGCGGGTGCAGCGGCAGCAGCGCCGCCAGCTTCAGCGATCACGGCTACAACGGTGTTGATGGCAACCGTCGCGCCCTCCTGCACCTTGATCTCCTGCAGCACACCGGCTGCGGGCGATGGAATCTCGGCATCTACCTTATCGGTAGAGATCTCAAAGAGGGGTTCGTCGCGTTGTACGGTGTCGCCCGGCTTCTTGAGCCACTTGGTGAGCGTACCTTCGGTGATCGATTCGCCCATCTGGGGCATGACAATATCTGTAGGCATCAAAAGACCTTTCGGGGAAAACTGGAGAACTACCCAATAAAAATTATAGCCCCGGCAGCGGCTTCGCCGGGGTGCGGCTCAATACTTCACAAGCTTGCGCGCGGCGCGGACAACATCTGCCACCTGGGGCATAAACGCCTTCTCCAGCGGCGGCGAAAACGGCACGGCGGAGTCCAGCGAGGTGATGCGCACAATGGGCGCGTCCAGCGAGTCGAACGCCTCCTCGTTGATGATGGCCGCAATCTCGCCGGCAATGCCGCCGGTCTTCGTATCCTCATGCAGCACGATGACGC
>DASWOP010000254.1:0-4544 GCA_036404255.1 Acidobacteriaceae bacterium
TCCTGGTCCACCACCGGCGGATACTCCGCCCTCGGCGCACCGCGCTCATCCATCAACCGGCCCGTCAGGCCCTTGATGTCGTTGACCGACGCATACCCCTTCTTGTCGAGGAACACGTTCAGCTCCTTCACCATCTTTCCGTACACCGTCGGCCCGCGCAGGATCGCTTCCGTGCAAACCTGCACCGCCGAAGCTCCCGCCATAAACATCTCCGCCACGTCGCGGCCATTCGAGATCCCGCCCACGCCGAAGATCGGTATCTTCACCGCCCGCGCCGCGTCGTACACGCAACGCAGAGCCAGCGGCTTAATCGCCTGGCCAGAAAGCCAGCCGTAGCCGCCCTTGCTGCCCATCAGCGGCAGCCCGGTCTCAATGTCGATGCTCAGGCACGGCCCAAACGAATTAATCATCACCAGCCCGTCCGCGCCCGCGTTCTCCAGCGCCTTCGCAATCTCCTGGATATTTGTATGCGGGCTGAGCTTCATAAACACCGGCACATCCACCGCCGCCTTCGCCGCCTTCAGCGCGTCGATGATCGGTGAAATATCGTTGCCCACATAATGTGTAGAAAGCTCCAGCGCGTCGGCGAACGGCTTCACCATCGGAGCCACGATCCTGATCTGCTCCGCCGTGTATCCCATGCCCACGATCACGGGCAGTCCGGTCGCGCGCGCCATCGCATACTCCGTCTCGATCCACTGCTCCTTCGGCAGTTCAGACCAAAGCTCGGTATTGATGAATCCCCCGCGAATCTCCGCCATACACGGTCGTGGAACATCTGCCGGCTCCACGGAGATCGTCTTGGTCACCAGTCCGCCCGCCCCGCCACGAGCAGCAGCCTGCAGCATAGCGCCGTCTTTACCGGGAGGCCCCGCGGCAGGCATAACCGGATTCGAAAATTCGAGCCCGCAGATATTAACGCTCAGATTTGCCATGTCCACATCCCCGTTAAATAGAAACGCCGAAAGCCGCCTGCAATGCAACAGCGCCATTGCCGCGCAAATCCGGCTGGAAAATCCCAGCTCAAGCAGTCGGGGAAGAATCTCTATCGAAGCAGACGACGTGAGTGCCATTTTCTCTCAAGGAAAATGGCGTCCTCGAATCTATCCGGTTCCCAGTATTCCCTGAACTGCTCTTTAGCGCCCATTTCAGCGAACGATCTTCGACGCGGGCTGTGGTACCGGGCCTTCCAGCTCCGGTCCCTGCTGCCGCATACCGCTGCGGGTCCACTGTCGCCCCGGTCTGAAGGTATATCTCGTCCTTCACCCGGGTGATGTGTGGTTTGATTATTCGTCAGATGTGATCCATGCCGCTGTGATGTGCGTCACAACACACTGACCCGCTTTACGTTACCGTCATCCTGACCCTTGAGCGGAGCGAAGGGGAAGGATCCCTGTAGTTGCTTTTATCGCAGCACGATTATCAACCCCAGGAAGGCGTTCTGCCTCAGAAGTTCACTTCTTATACCCTGTCATTCTGAGCGCAGCGAAGAATCTGCTTCTCGAGAATTTTCCACCCAGGCGAACCCGTCCTTCACGGCTCACCCCCGGAGACCGCATCATGCTCTTAGTCGGAAACGGCCGCCTCATCACCCGCGACGCCGCCGCGCCCCTCATCGAAGACGGCTGCGTCGCCATCGAGGACCGCCTCATCACCGAAGTCGGCCCCACCGCCACGCTCCGCCAGCGCTACCCCGCCGCCGAGTTCGTAGACGCGCAAGGCCGCCTCATCATGCCCGGCCTCATCAACACCCACATGCACCTCTACAGCGCCTTCGCCCGCGGCATGGCGCTCAAAGACGATGCCCCCGGCGCCTTCCTCCAGATCCTCGAACGCCTCTGGTGGCGGCTCGACAAAGTCCTCACCCTCGAAGACACCTGGTCCAGCGCCATGCTCGGCATGATCGACTCCATCAAAAATGGCGTCACCACCATCTTCGACCACCACGCCAGCCCCAACGCCGTCCCCGGCAGCCTCTTCCGCATCGCCGGCGCCGCCCAGCAAACCGGCCTCCGCAGCTGCCTCTGCTACGAAGTCTCCGACCGCGACGGTGCCGCCATCGCCGACCAGGGCCTGGAAGAGAACCGCGCCTTCCTCCAGCACTGCGAAGCCTCGGGAGACAGCCTCCTCCGCGGACTCATGGGCCTCCACGCCTCCTTCACCCTCAGCGACAACACCCTGCACCGCGCCGCAGCCATCGCCGCCGAACACTACGCCGGCTTCCACATCCACACCGCCGAAGCCCAGGCCGACGTAGACCACTGCCGCCGCGAATACGGCAAGCCCGTCGTCCAGCGCCTCCACGATCTCGGCCTCCTCGGCAGCAAGACTATCGCCGCCCACTGCGTCCACGTAGATGATCGTGAGATCGACATCCTTCGCGCCACAAGCACCAACGTCGTCCACAACCCCGAATCCAACATGGGCAACGCCGTCGGCTGCGCCCCCGTGCTGGAGATGCTGCACCGCGGCGTCCACGTCGGCCTCGGCAGCGACGGCTACACCGCGGACATGTTCGAATCCCTCAAGGTCGCCAACCTCCTGCACAAACATCAGGCTGGCTCGCCCAACATCGGCTGGGCCGAACCCCACACCATGCTCTTCGCCGAAAACGCCCGCATCGCCAGCGATTGCTTCGGCGGCACCGTCGGCAAGCTAGTCCCCGGCGCCCACGCCGACCTCATCCTCGTGGACTACGACCCACCCACGCCCCTCCGCCCGTCGAACATCGGCAGCCACATCCTCTTCGGCATCTCCGGCCGCCAGGTCCACACCACCATCGTCGCCGGCCGCATCCTCATGCAAGACCGCAAACTCCTCCACCTCGACGAAACAGCCATCACCGCCCAGGCCCGCCAACAAGCCGAAAACCTCTGGCAGCGCTTCTAGCTCAATTTATTTGTCATTCGCAGCCCTATTAATTTGTCATCCCGCAGCGTAGCGGAGGGATCTGCTTTTGTCCTGGTTTCGCTTGTCATTTTGAGCGCAGCGAAGAATCTCAAATACTCGCACCGCGCAAAATCAAATCAAGACCCTCCTTGTAGCGGCGCTCGAATTTGTCGAACAGGATGGGTCCGCTCTGGCGCAGGATCGGAAACTCCTTTGGATCGAGTTTCGCGTTTCTCATCGCAATATCGTACTGCGGCGAACGCTCATTCGGACGGGGAAACACAGCCTGCTCCTCCATCACAAAGCTCTGCGTGTAGTTGTAAATTGTGCTGAGCAGAACGACCGCCTGGCGAACAGTAAAGCCCCCGCCGGTGAGCACGCCCCCTATCCGCTCCACCGTTTTCATATACTCGGTGTTCGTCAAGCGGCTTCCAGCCACCATTCTGGCGCCATCACGATAAGCCAGCAACGTCTTGCGCAGGCCGTTCCCAAACGCCGCGCCCCAGACGCTCCAGTCGCTGGAGTCCTTTGCTGGAACAAGCTGCCGGGCTCCCTCTGCGAGAACCATCGTAGCCATCTCGTCGATCAGCTCTTCCTTGCTCTTGAAATGCCAATAGACCGTTGGCGCCTGAATCCGAAGCTCCTTGGCGATAAGCCGCAGCGTAAGCTGCTCCAGTCCAACCTCGTTCAAGAGCTTCAACCCCGCCTGGGCCACCATCTCACGATTCACTTTCATGCATTCAGCGTAGCAGCCTTGACTTCCAAAGTCTAACATCGTTAGATATCTCTAACGCCGTTAGATAACTCCTCACGAAAATGATGGAGCCCCACAGGAGGATGAACATGAAAGCAGCTATCATCACCGCAGTCGGCAAGCCGCCTCTCTTCGGAGAATTCCCTGAACCCACGGCAACTCCAGGAGCAGAGCTCATTACCGTCAGTGCTTCGGCGCTGAGCCCGTTCAGCAAATCACGCTCTTCCGGCACCCACTATAGTTCCGAAGGTGTGTTCCCAACCGTGGCTGGCGCCGACGGCGTAGGACGCACAGAAGACGGCCGGCGTGTTTACTTCGTTCTTCCCGAGGCGCCCTACGGAGCGCTCGCCGAGAAGTGCCTCGTTCGCACAAAGCAGTGTATCGATCTCCCCGACAACCTTGACGACGTGACCGCCGCCGCCATTGCCAATCCAGGGATGTCGGCCTGGGCCGCGCTGGTGGAGCGAGCGGCCCTGCAGCCTGGTGAAACGGTCCTCGTCAATGGCGCGACCGGCACCGCCGGCCGTCTTGCGGTCCAGCTCGCCAAATACTTAGGTGCGGGGAAGATCATCGCGACGGGCCGTAACGAGGGCGAGCTTCAGGAACTGCTGTCACTGGGAGCGGATGCCGTCATTCCGTTTACCCTGGGCACTCTGCACCCGCTCGGTGCGAAGCACTACGAGCAGGCGCTGCAAGCGGCGTTCTCCGGCGGCATCAACGTCGTTGTCGATTACCTGTGGGGCGAGAGTGCGAAGACAATCATTGTTGCCATTGCGAAGTCGGTGGAAGATGCTACTCCAATACGCTTCGTACACGTGGGTGGGGCAAGTCGCGAAGAAGAGATCGCCCTTCCCGGTGCCGTCCTCCGCTCCTCTGCCATTCAGTTGATGGGCAGCGGCGT